>NZ_BAAHAR010000089.1:0-11672 GCF_054777395.1 Nocardiopsis oceani | reverse complement strand
GATCACCAAGCGTACCGCTTCCTCGCGGAACTCCGGTGAGTACTTGCTTGTCCTGCCCACGTTTCCCCTCGTTTCCTTACGAGACCATTGTATTGGGTCCCTGTCCGGAAACCTCGGGGCACCTCAAGGCTCCGGCGGAGTGGCCCACCGGCCGCAGGCCGCGCTGTTCGGGGTTCGCAGGGGCGAATGACCGGCCGCGACACCCGACCCGTCGACGCTCCGACGGGGTGGCAGGGATCGGCCGCCAGGCCGACAGAATCAGTTTTTCGGGCGAAGCCCGGAATGGCTCGGACCTCAACCACCCGTCCCCCTTTCCCGATAGCCGCCAACCCGCCGTCGCAGTGGAGCGGGTCAAGGTGGAGCGCCGTTGATGCGCGAAGCGCTCGATGGCGACGACCTTGACGCGCGTAGCGGAGACGGCCACAATCGGGCGGCGGGAAAGGAGGGCGCCCCGAGCACAACGGGGCACCCCCAACCCAAGAACCCCACCCCCATAGACCCCTGCAGGGAAATCGTCGGGCTCACCTCAGGGGGCGTCCAGCACTCCTGCATTCAGCAGGAAATCAGGAAACCCCCTAGGGTCAGCGGATATCACGTGCCTTTCTGCAGGCTCCGCTCTGCAAAGATGCCCATCGCCTCGTTCTGGTAGTCGGCCAGGCCCGGGGCCACCCGCTCGTAGACCTCCCGCCAAGGGCCGTCCTCGGCGTAGACCCCGCCCAGTTGGGCGAAGGCCTCCGCATCCGGGGTCCACATGCGGCAGATCTGCCGGTAGTGCGCGCCGACCTCCTCCTGTACGGCCGGGTCGTCTGCCGGGGTGCCGGCCCTGAGGTGACCGGCCATCCGAGCCATCTGCTCGGCCGCTTCGGCGCGCATCCGCTGGCTGTCCTCTTCGGTCATGTTCTCGCCCGCGCTCCGGGCCTGCTCCCACTGCTCGGGCCACGCGGTCCGCGCCCGCTCGCTGTAGTGGGCGGTGTCGAAGCCCGCGAAGAGCTCCTCGGGTCGGTGACTCATAGTGTCTCCTTCCAACGCGTCGACGGTGCGACGCACGGTGTCGACGAGGGTGCTGAGCCGGTCCCGCTCGGCCTGGAGGTCGCGCAGGTGCTGCCGCAGGGCCACAACCTCGTCGCGTTCCTCGTCCAGGACCCGGCGGATGTCCGCCAGCCCCAGGCCGAGTTCGCGCATGACCAGGATCCTCTGGAGCCTGCGGAGTTCCCGCGACCCGTAGCGGCGCAAGCCGCCGGGGCCGGTGCTCTCCGGCACCAGCAGACCGACATGGTGGTAGTGGCGCAGCGCCCGGGAGGTCACCCCGCTCATCCGGCAGACCTCACCCATCGACCACGACATTCCGGCTCTCCCCTCGTCAGGCCGGTTCACCCGACCCGGAAAAGACGCTAGACGTTGACGTTACGTCAACCACAAGTCGCGGCGATACGTCCATGGATCGACCGATAAGGGACGTCAGGCGGGGAAGGGAAATAGTACGAGGACAACAGGACGCGAAGGCAGGTGGGCCGTGCGGCCACTCATCCCCCAGGATCCTGAACAGATAGGCCGCTACCGGCTGACGCACCGTCTAGGTACCGGGGGCATGGGGCAGGTCTACCTCGCGCGCACCCCCTCGGGTATCCAGGTCGTCGTCAAGGTGGTCCGCGCGAGTCTCCTGGAGGACGCCGAACTGACCGAGGGCGGCACCGACTACCGGGAACGGTTCGCCCGCGAGGCCGACCTCGCCTCCCGGGTCGGCGGGTTCTACACCGCCGAGGTCGTGGACTGTGATCCCCGCGCGGACCGCCCCTGGATCGCCTACGCCTATATCCGCGGCCTCTCCCTGAAGGAGTTCCTCCAGCTGAAGGGCCCCTTCGACCCGCCCTCCCTGCGCGCCCTGGCCGCCGGCCTGGGCGAGGGTCTCCAGGCCATTCACGGCAACGGGCTCATCCACCGCGACCTCAAACCCAGCAATGTCATCCTGTCGGAGGACGGCCCGAGGATCATCGACTTCGGCGTGGCCCGCCCCGTCCAAGGAAGTTCCATGACCGGCACCGGCCACGTGTTCGGCACCCTTCCGTACATGTCGCCCGAGCAGGCCGAAGGCACACCCCTCTCCCCCGCCTCGGACCTGTTCGCCCTGGGTACCACCCTGGCCCATGCCGCGACCGGGGACAGCCCTTTCGACACCTCCTCCAACCCCCGCACACTGATGCGGCTGGTCGGGCCGCCTCCCGTGCACCTGCTGACTGCGCTCCCGGAGGACCTGCGCTCCCTCATCAGCGCGTGCTGGAGCCACGACCCCGCACAGCGCCCCACCCCGCGGCAGGTCGTCCACCGCTGCACCAGTGCAGGGCTCGACCGCACCTGGCCGCCCCGGGACGGGGACCAGAACGTCCCGGCCGCACTCCCTCCACCCACACGTCCCGAGCCCCCGGGCCAGGGACCGCGCGGGGGCGTCCTCCTGGCGCTGGCCGGTTCGGTGCTGGCGCTGCTGGTCGGGATCACGGTGTGGTTGGTGGCATCGGCCGACGGGGATACCGGTGGTCTCGCCGCACCAACGCCCCCGGACCCGACCAACGCGGACACAGCCCCGGATACCGAGCCCGCGAACGTCCGGTGGGCGGGTGAGTGGGCCGGGGAGGAACCCAGCGGCCTGCTCGGTGACACCGACGGCGCCGACCTGTGGCCGCTGGCGGTCAGCCCCGACGGCTCCCTGGTCGCGACCGGGAGCGGCCAGGACAGCGATGCGCAGGTCCAGCTGTGGGAGACCGAAGCCGGAATGGAGCGCGGTGCTCTCCAAGGGCACGACCGGCGCCTGCGCGATCTGGCGTTCAGCCATGACGGTTCCCTTCTTGCTTCAGCCGGCTGGGACGGCACCGTCAGGGTGTGGGACGTCGCGAACGAGGAGGAAGACGATGCGGTCGAGACCCTGACCGACCACACCGACCAGGTCCGCTCCGTCGCCTTCGACCCGACGGGCGGCCTCATGGCCACCGGTGCCGCCGACGGGAACGTGCACCTGTGGGACACCGAGGACTTCGAGCTCCTCGACACGCTGGAGCACGACCACGGTGTGCTCAAGGTCGCCTTCTCCCCCGACGGCACCACCCTCGCGACCTCCTCCAGCCCTGGAACGGACACCCCCGGGGTGGTGGGCGACATCCTGCTCTGGGACCTCGGTTCCCTGGAGCAGGTCCAGGAGTACCCGCTCACCATCCCGGAGGGCGCCGACAACGAGAGCGCCCGCGCGCTGTCCTTCGATGCCGACGGTGCAGTGCTGGCGGCCGCGGGGGTCGGCGGGGTCATCCACCTGTGGGACGTGGACGACCCCGAGGCTCATGAAGTGGTAGCCGTGCTGGACGAGCGCAGCGAGGACCCGGTCCGCAGCACCATCCATGAGCTCGCCTTCAGCCCGGACGGCACGGCCATGGCCACCGTGGGCAGCGACACGCTCGTGCGTGTGTGGGACGTGGACCAGCGGGAGGAGCTGCACCAGCTGACCCGGCACAGCGCCTTCACCCGGGGTGCGGCCTTCTCCCCGGACGGCGCCACCCTCTACACCTGCGCCGACGACGGCACGGTCCGCGTCTGGCCCGCACCCAGCTGACCGCACAGCCAACCCGGGCCCCTAGATCGCCTCCTTGCGCTGCAGGTAGCTGAAGGCGGCCCAGCCGGGCAGGACCGGGAACCAGAAGGTGAGCACGCGGAACAGCAGGACGGCGGGCAGGGCCACCGCAGCGGAAATCCCGGCGACTGCCGTCAGGCCGCCGATGAGGGCGGCCTCGACCGCACCGAGCCCGCCCGGGGTGGGGGCCGCCGATCCGATCGCGTTGCCCGCGAGGAACACCACCGCGACCGCGACGAGGCTGACCTGTGTCTCCGGCCCGGCGAACGCCAGGACGGAGAAGTGCAGGCACAGTACGAACGCCACGGTCAGCAGCAGGGTTCCGCCCACGCCGAGCAGCAGGCTGACCGGGCGCTGGAGCAGGTCCACCAACTGGGGCAGGACACCGGTCAGGTAAGGGCGCAGCCTCCCGCCGACGGCGCTGCGCAGCTTCGGGTGCAGGAGGACCGCTGCGACGCCGGCCGTTCCGGCGATCACGATGACGACCACGGTCGGCGAGGGCGTGAACCCGGTCCAGTACGAGGTTCCGGTCAGGTAGGCGCACACCAGGAGCAGCGGCACGTGGATGAGGAAGCCCACCAGCTGGGTCAGCCCCACCGCGGACAGGGCCAGCGACGTGGGCACGCCCGCCTTGATGACGAACCTGCCGTTGATCGCGATCGACCCCAGTCCGGCCGGGGCCGCGATGCGCACGAACGACGCCGCGTACTGCACCATGACCGTCCGCCACCAGGGCAAGGGGGAAGGGACGAAGCCGACCAGCACCATGGCGGCGGCGACCATACAGGTGGTGGCCATGGCGAAGGCGGCCAGCGCCCACCAGGGTTCCGCGTGGCGGATCGTCGCCAGGTCGACCCCGGCGAGCTGGTAGACGAGCACCAGGCCGACAACGGTGGCGACGACGACGCTGACGATCGTCCGCGGGCGCATCCGTTCCAGGCGCGCAGGTTCGGCGGGGGCCTCAGGCACCGTCGCGACGAGGTGTCGCCGCAGGTCGGCCAGGAGTTCGCGGTCGGTGCGGCGGAGCTCGGCGCGCAGTGTGTGGGGCAGGCCCGGGGGTTGGAGCAGGGGCAGGACGGCAGCGGTGGCGCCCATACCCAGGGCGCGTACGGCCGAGGCCACCGCTCGTTCCGGGCCCACCCGCAGCGCGAGCAGGGTGATCATCGCGGCCGTGTCCAGTGAGGTCCGGAGCTGGGGGGCGGCCACCGACCCGTGGTCGACCCCGGCCAGGGCGGCGGTCCCCGGGGCGTCGTCGAGGACGCCGACCGTCGTGCCGTTGAGGTCGCCGTGGGCCACGCGGCGCCGGTGCAGCAGACCGAGCTGGTGCCAGAGGTCGTCGAGCAGGCTGTCGGTGATCTCAGCCGGGTCGAGGCTAGCCAGGCCGCGTACGCGGGAGCGTTCTCTGGCCAGGAGTACGGTACCCGGGGCGAGCTCGCCCACGGCCAGGACCCGGGGGGCGGCGACCCCGGCGTCGCGGGCGGCGGAGCTCATCAGGACGGCGTGTTCGGCGCGTCTTCGCACGCTGTAGAGCATGCGGGGGGCGACGGGACCGCGTAGGAGCAGCAGGTCGCGCAGACGCGGCCAGAATCCGCTGGTGTTCTCGGAGTTGAGGACGTGCAGGTCGATCTGGCGCCCGTCGGTGAGGTCCGCGAGGTAGCGGGGGTCGCCGTCCCCGTTGTTCCCGGCGGGGACGAGCCGGTCCACGGCCAGGTCGAAGCGGCGGAGTTCGTCGTGGATCTGCCCGGTGGCCGGGGGCGGCACGCTCGAGCCGACCGCGTAGCGGGCCAGGGCGGCGAAGGTGAGACCGACGAGGATGGTGAAGAGGACGGCGAGGATGCTGGTGACCCCGGCCATGATCGCGGTGGCGGCGACCACGGCATTGGTTCCCCACAGCAGGGCCCGGACCCGCGGGTGTCCGGTGGGCATGGTGCGGGTGAAGGCGATCCCGGCGGCGACGTAGCCGAGCGTGGCGGCGGTCAGGACGTCGTCGGGGAGGCCGGGGGGCGATTCGGCGCTGTGTGTGGCGGTCTCCAGCTGGGCGTTGACCCAGGACGTCATGGCGTAGGCCGACACCGCGGCGACGATCGGGCGGAGCAGGTCGCGCCAGTCCCCGACGAAGAGGGTGCGCAGGACGACGTAGGCGACCAGGACGATGAGCAGCAGGTTGGCGCCCAGCGCGGTGACGAAGAGCAGCCCGGACGGGATCACCGCGCGGAGCTGGGAGGCGTCGTCGGTCGGCCCGCCTTCGGCCATGGCGTCGCTGACGAGTACCAGGACGACGATGACCAGGACCAGGCCGGCCAGCCCGATCAGTAGGTCGACGGGGCTGCGCGGGGCCCGCGCGGTGGATCGGCCCGGGGTGGGGGCCGGGGTGTCGGTCGGGGTTGTTGTCACGGGAACAAGCCTGCCCGACTCCTGGGGATTCGGGCACCAGGGGTGGGGGTGTTTCGTTCGGTCCGTTCCGGTCACGGGACGGCGCCGCCGGGACCGGCCCGGCGGCGCCGTGGTGTGGGTGGGCCGCCCCTCAGGACTCGCTCCCCCGGGCCCCGGTTACTCGGGCACGGGGATGAGCCCCCGCTCGTAGGCCCGGACGAGGTTGCGGGGCACGCGGTACCCGCGGCCGCGGATGTGCACCGTAACCAGGTTCGGGGGCGTGGCCTTCCATTGGGATCGGCGCGTGCGGGTGTTGGCACGCGACATCTTGCGCTTGGGTACGGCCATGTGACCTGTGCCTTCCTGTTGGTTGGTTGCGCTGGCCTGCTGGTTACTTCCGCTGGTACCGGCGCTGGAAGCGCTCCACCCGGCCGGCGGTGTCCACCACGCGGGCGGTACCGGTGTAGAAGGGGTGGCTGGCGCTGGAGATGTCGACGTCGACGAGCGGGTAGGTGTTGCCGTCCTCCCACTCGATGGTCTTCTCACTGGTCATGGTGGACCGGGTGAGGAAGGCGAAGTCGGCCGACTTGTCCCGGAAGACGACGGGTGTGTACTCGGGGTGGATTGCGTTGCGCATGCGAGTCTCCGTTCGGTTCTGGCCGCGGTTCAGCGTTCCTCGCGGAAGTCGACGTGGCGGCGGAGCTTGGGGTCGTACTTGCGCAGGACCAGGCGGTCGGGGGTGTTGCGTCGGTTCTTCCGGGTCACGTAGGTGGTCCCGGTCCCCTCCGTGGACTTGAGCTTGATGATGGGTCGGACGTCGTTGCGTGCCATGGGCGCCTCCTCTGGTCGTCACGCCAATCAACACAATGATAACCGTTTTCATTCCCATTGCGACCCCACAACACCGGACACCAGAATGCACAGGAAAAACTACTTATTGTGATTATCTCGTCACAGGAAACTGAGGCCTGAGGAGAACCATGGCGCCCGAACGCGGACCCCGCGAGCACAGACCCAGCCGACGACAGGCGCTGCGGGCCACCGCGGGCCTCGGCGTCCTTACCGCCGCCGCGCTGTTCGGCGGCGCGGGACGACCCGCCGTCGCCGCCCCCGACACCGGTTCCGCACCCGCCTTCACCTCGGTCCCGGTCACACACGCCGACGCCGTCACCGTCCCGCCCGGCTACACCGCCCGGGTCCTGCTCCCCTGGGGCGCCCCGCTCCGGTCCGACGATCCCCGTTGGCGGTCCGACGCCACCGACACCGCCGACACGGCCGCCCGCCAGGTGGGCACCGGGCACAGCGGGCTGCACTACCTCCCGCTGCACCCCGGCCACGAGGGCGGGCGCCGCGGACTCCTGGTGGTCAACCACTCCTGGGCCGACCCCGTCCTGCTCCACTCCGACGGCGGCCAAGCCGCCACCGAAGCCCGCACCGACAAGGAGATCGCCTCCCTCGGTGTGACCGTCGCACGCGTCGAGCTGACGGACGGCCGCTGGCGGGTGGTCGACGACGAACTCAACCGCCGACTCACCGCGGCCTCGCCCACCGCCCTCTCCGGCCCGCTCGCCGACCACCGGTCCTTGGAGACCGGCGCGGACCCTGTGGGAGTCGTCGGCGGCTCCGCACACGCGGTCACCCCGTGGGGGACCTACCTGACCGGCGAGGACACCCTCGCCGACCTCTTCGGCACCGAAGCCGACGGGTGGAGCGCCTCCACAGCCCAGCACGCCTACGGCCTGACCGCGGACACGGCGTACGGCTGGCACACCCACCGGGAACGCTTCGACCTGGACCGCACCCCCAACGAGGTCCACCGTTTCGGCTGGACGGTGGAGGTCGACCCCCTCGACCCCTCCGCCACCCCGGTCAAACGCACCGCGCTGGGGCGGCTGGCCCAAGGCGGGACGGCCGTCTCCGAGTCGCGCGGCCGGGCGGTGGTCTACATGAGCGATCGCGCCCACATCTACAAGTTCGTCGGTTCCCACCCCTGGCGCGAGAGCCGACAGGACCCGGACACGGGTCCCTTGGACGAGGGCACGCTCTACGCCGCCCGCTTCAACGCGGACGGCCTGGGGTCCTGGATCCCCCTTGACCACGGGCGCTCCGGGCTATCCGAGGACGACGGTTTCGCCGACCAGGCCGACGTCCTGCTCCGCGCCCGCGAGGCCGCCGACGCTGTGGGCGCCACCGAGTTCCCACGGCCGGGCGGTCCGTCCGTCCACGCTGCGAGCGGCACCCTGTACTGCCCCGTGGCGTCCGGGCCGGAAGGCGGGCGCGTGCTGTCCTGGACCGAGGGGGCGAGTGACCACGGCGCGGCGCTCTTCTCCTGGAACGAGGCGGTTCGGGCAGGGGGCCAGGACCGAGAGGAGGAAGCGCTCTTCGCCGCCCCGGGCGGGGTCCACTGCGGCGAAGACGGGCGGCTGTGGATCACGACAGACGTGGTGCGCCTCGGCGACGGCTCCGAGGGCGAACACGAACGGCTGGGCAACAGCGCCCTGCTCTGCGCCGACCCCAGCAGCGGTGAGGTGCGGCGCTTCCTGACCGGGCCGCGCGGCTGCGGGATCGCGGGGGTGACGGCCACGCCCGACCAGCGCGCCCTGTTCGTCACCGTGCAGGGCCCGGGGTCGACTGTCGCCGGTGTGGGCTCCCCTACGGCCGACGACCCGCGCGCGGTGGGCAACTGGCCGGGGTTCGAACCGGACGGGCGCCCCCGCTCGGCGGTCGTGGTGGTCCGCAAGGACGACGGCGGGATCATCGGATCCTGAACGGTGCTTGGAGCACAGGTAGGGCAGGCCCGTAGTGCGGGGTGGGGTGCGCCCGCTTCGCCGGGCGCCGCCCGTTGGCATAGCTTGGCCCGGTGAGCCAGGAGACAGAACCACCCCGAACACCGCTCGAGGCCGTGCGCCGACGGCGCTTCCTGCGATCCTCCTGGCCGTGGCGGAGTCTGGGCCACTTGGCGTCGACCCTGCTGGTCGGGGTCGCGGCCAGCTTCGTGATGACCCCGATCCTGGCTCCCCTGGTCGTCGCGGGTGAGGCCCTCGGCTCGGCCCAGCGCGACCCCCAGGAGATGTGGATCGCCGCCGCCCTCCTGCTGATGGTCGTCCTGCTGACGCTCGTCTGCGGTCCGCTCGTAGCGATCGCCCTCGCGGGCGTCGAACGGTGGCGGCTGCGGCTGGTCCACCCGCCTGTGGCCAGCGGGCACCGGACTGCCGGGCCCGGGCTGTTCGGCTGGCTGCGCGTGCGCTACACCGAGGCCGCGACCTGGCGGGAGTTCGCCTACCTGGCCCTGCTCACCCTGGTGATCGACCCGATCGCCTACACCCTGCTGTTCCTCTTCGTAGGCATGGGCGCCTTCCTCGCCCTCGGACCGGTCATCACCGCCTTCGGGGAGACCATGGCCCTGGGCCCGTGGCAAGTCGACGACCCCGTGACCGCCATGGTCCTGATCCCACCCGGCGCTGCCCTGCTCCTGGCCTCCCCCTACGCCTTGGCCCTGGCCGTCGGCGCGCACGCAGCCCTGTCCCGCGCCCTGCTCGGCGGACGCGACACCGAAGAGCTGCGCTCCGAGCTCGTCGAGGTCACCCGTTCACGTGCCCGCCTTGTGGACGCCTTCGAGACCGAACGCCGACGCATCGAGCGCGACCTGCACGACGGGGCCCAGCAGCAGCTCATCTCCTTGGCCATGCAGGTGGGGCTGGCCCGCATGGACGCCCCGCCCGGCAGCGACATGGAACGGACACTCGCCTCGGTGCACGGCCAGGCCAAGGAGGTCATCGGGTCCCTGCGCGAGATCATCCACGGAATCCACCCCAAAGTCCTCAGCGACCGGGGCCTGCCCGCCGCCCTCCCCGAGCTGGCCGACCGCTCCGCCGTCCCCGTCCGCACCCGCGTGGACCTGCCCCGGCGCCTGCCGTCACACGTGGAGAGCACCGCCTACTACGTAGCGTCCGAGACGCTGAGCAACGTCGCCAAGCACGCCGAGGCCACCGAGGTTCGGTTGAACGCCTCCCTCGAGGGTGACACGCTGGTCGTCGAGACCACCGACGACGGCCGGGGCGGCGCGGACCCCGACGGAGGCACCGGGTTGACCGGCCTGGCCGACCGGGTCGCCGTCGTCGGCGGCCGAATCTGGCTGTCCAGCCCGCCCTGCGGGCCCACCCGGCTGCGAGCGGAGATCCCTTGCCAACCAGCATCCGAGTAGTCCTGGCCGAGGACGGCGCCCTCCTGCGCGAGGGCCTGGCCGGTCTCCTCCACCGGTTCGGATTCGAGGTCGAATCGGCGGTCGGGGACGCTGAATCCCTGCTGGAGGCGGTTGACCAGTACCGGCCCGACCTCGTGGTCACCGACATCCGGATGCCGCCGGACTTCAGTGACGAGGGCCTGCGCGCCGCCGTCCGGATGCGCCATGACCGGCCCGGGCTCCCTGTGGTGGCGCTGAGCCAGTACGTCGAGTCCAGCTACGCGTCGGAGCTACTGGACTCCCAGGACGGGCGGGGCATCGGCTACGTGCTCAAGGAGCGCGTGGTGGACGTCGCCGACTTCGCCGAAACCCTGCGCCGGGTGCACGAGGGCGGCACGGTCATCGACCCGGCTGTGGTCCGCCAGCTCGTGCGCCGCCGCAGCACCCCGCTCGAACGGCTCTCCGAACGCGAGCGGGAGGTCCTTGCCCTGGTCGCTGAGGGGCACTCCAACACACGGATCACCCGGGAGCTGGTGGTCTCCGAACCGACCGTCGGCAAGCACATCGGCAACATCCTCGCCAAGCTCGACCTGCCCCCGGACGGCACCGACGTGGACCGCCGCGTCATGGCCGTCCTCACCTACCTGCGCGAACAGCCAGACTGACCGGAACCGAAGCAACTTCCTGTTGACGCACACGGCCGGATAGCCGGAACGCCGGAGGCCGGATGGCCGGAGTCAGAGACCGGATGGCCGGAGCCAGAGACCGGATGGCCGTGAATCTCAATGTGTGCAGGGAGGGTTCGGGTTCGGGGGTTGTCTTCTGCGCTGGGGTTCCCCCCTTTCCCGCCGCCCGATTGTGGCCGTCTCCGCTACGCGCCTCAAGGTCGTCGCCATCGAGCGCTTCGCGCATCAACGGCGCTCCACCTTGACCCGCTCCACTACGACGGCGGGTTGGCGGCTATCGGGAAAGGGGGACGGGTGGTTGAGGCCCATGCCGGATCGGCCTGGCGGCCGATGCCTACCCCTGCGCCGGAGCGTTGACGGGTCGGGTGTCGCGGCCGGTCATTCTGGGCTGCGAAAGCCGACCCCCTGTCGGCCTGGCGGCCGATGCCTGCCACTCCGCCGGAGCGTTGACGGGTCGGGTGTCGCGGCCGGTCATGGTGTGCGGCGAACCCCCCGGGAGGGTGCCGGGGAACCAGGGCGTGGGGGCGTGGGGGCGTGGGGCGGTAGGGCCTTGGCGGGCGGTTACCGCTCCTCAGGGGTGGGGGTGGGTGTGGGGGCTGGCTCTGGGTCCCCGTCCGGGTCCTTACCCCCACCCTTGTCCTTGTTGTTGTTCCGGTTGCGGTGGGAGGGGCGGCCCTGCCAGATGGAGGCCTCCGGGTTGGTCTCCCTGCGGTACTTGAGCCGGTTGTGGTCCGAGCACAACGGCTGGATATTGTCCGCGCTGGTCGACCCGCCGGCCGAGAAGCTCCTCTTGTGGTCGGCCTCGGAGCCGCTGGCC
>NZ_BAAHAR010000088.1:0-11951 GCF_054777395.1 Nocardiopsis oceani | reverse complement strand
GTCGGCATTCGTGGTGCCAGAATCTGGCTCCGAATGCTTTCGAGGCGTCTCACCCGTCTCAGGCGTCTATGCTGGCGTCCGCGGCGTAATCAATCACCCCCGTGTCCAAGAACCGGGGTCAAGGCCCGTCGCAGGCCTGCGTCTGGCCCGGAAAGACGTTCACCACGAGCTTGCAGAGCCGTTGGCTCTGATCCAGACATAGTGACCACGCACGGTTGGCCAGGGCGACCTGTGAAATGTGAGCGGAGTGTCCACCGCCCGAAGCGGCGGCGCTGGGCGCGGCGTGCACGGCCTCCGCGGAAACGTTCCACACTGCGACTACCTGGCGGTCGACGCAGAGTAATCCGAACACGACCAGGACCAGCGGCAGAACTGGGTGCGCGGCGCGAGAGCGGTGCGCCAAGCGTGTGCACATCGGGCTCGCGCCTTCGGCACGATGGAAGCGTCGATCGGTGAGGGGTACCGTGCCTTCATGGAAACCTCGCCTTCGAAATACGGTCACCGGGTATCGATCCGTCATTTCATACCCGTGCCCGCGTCATACGGTCACGCACCATCGCCATCACAGCGCCAACCTCCTCGATACGGAGGAGGCGTCCCGACAGTAGGAACAGAGGGACCCCGACACCAACCCCGACTGCCATTGCGGCCAGGGCCGCGACCGTCTCACCGGTGAACAAGCCCCGGGCCAGCAGTAGCACCCCCACCGCGAGCAACACCGAGGGAAGCGCCGCCAGGTGCAGCCGGGCGACCACCCATGTGATCCGCCTCCCGTCGATACCGCCGAGTCTGCGGCTGAGCACCGCACCCCCGATGAGTAGCCCGCACACGTAGGAGAGCATGAACCCGGCCGCGACCCCCATAACGACCTGGTGTGGAGGAAGGATCCAGTAGGCGGCCACGGCGGCCACGGTGTGCACCGCGACGTTGGCGACACTGATCAGCGCCGGACTACGCGTGTCCCCGGACGCGTAGAAGACACGGAGCATCAGCTGGTAGACGGTAAAGGGCACCAGCCCCAGAGCGAAGACAGTCAGCACGTGGCCGATAGCGCGCGCATCCTCAATCGAGGTGTTGCCACGGGCGAACACCAGGATGCCCAGCGGGACGGCGTAGACCGCCATCAGAAGCGCGATGGGCACGAGCAGCACCGAGACCGTTCTCAGACCTCGCGAGAAGTCGTCCCGTACCTTCCACCACGCGTTGTCGGCGGCGTGCGCACTCATCCGCGGCAACAGCACGGTGATGACCGACACCGCCAAGACCGCGTAGGGCAGCTGGAACAACTGGTAGGCGTAGTTGTAGGCGGTCAGGCCCGCGCCGACGCCCGCGTCCCCGGTCGCCGCCGCGACACCGGCCCGGTTGGCGATGTTGGCTGTGACCAGAAACCCCGCCTGCATGGTGCACACGAGCGCGAACATCCAGCCGGCCGCGCTCAGCGCTTCGCCGAGCCCTGAACCCCGCAGGTCGAGTCGCGGCCTCCACCGGAACCCGGCCGCCCACAGCGCCCACTGAAGCACGAGGGCCTGTAGCGCCATGGCCCCGGCCGATCCGAGTCCCAAGAGGACGACCTGTGTGTCGGTGACTGTCCCGACGGTGGCTCCCGTGCCCGAGACGGCGATGAAGGACAGTCCGACACAGATGATGACGACGTTGTTGAGCACTGGGGCCCACACGGGTGCACCGAATCTGCCGCGCGTGTTGAGCATGGCGCTTGACACGCCACTGAGCCCGATGAAAAAGATTTGAGCCAGCAGGAAGCGGGCAAAGAGCACGGCGACATCGTATTGGACATCGGTGAACTCCCCAGCGTAGAGCCGGATCAGCGGCTCCGCGGCCAGGACCGCCGCGGAGGCCAGCACCAGGAGAGCGATCAGGGCCACGGTGAACACACGCTGTTCGCTGGCGTGGCCGCCGTCGGAGTCCCGTTTGCGGCGCCTGACCAGGAACGGCACGATGACGCTGGCCATCAGGCCACCGATCAGCAGGTCGTAGACGACGAAGGGGATCGTGTTGGCGGTGTTGTAGGCGTCCCCCAGGAGCTGGGTTCCCAACGCCGCCGCCAGGACGACCGTGCGCACGAATCCGGTCACGCGGGAAACCGCGGTACCGAGGGCCATGACGCCGCTGGACCTTGCCAGGTCCGGCTTGCGTGGTTCCGTGGTGGGAGTCGTCACCTGGCGGGGTCCTCTAATCGATCGTGTGGTGGTCGGCGTGTATCGGCGCCCGAGGGTCGAGCGACGTGTTCCCAGTCATTGGAGCTCAAGGACGAAGGGTGTCCACAGTTTGCCGTCCATGTCCGCCTGGTCCGTCTGGGACTTCCAGTGCAGGCGTTCGTAGAAGCGCTTGGCTGACTCGTTGTCGGAGCTGGTGTAGAGCCTGAGCCTCTGAGTTCCGTGAAGTCGGGCGATATCGGCGAATCGCTCGACCAGTGTGGCCCCCACTCCGGCGCGGCGCATGTTCTCCTCCACCGCTACGTGGCTGAGGACCCCGGTTCGGAGCCGTTCTCTCCAATCGGCGCTGGGCCCGGTCTGGGAGCGGCGGATTCCCCGGACGTAGCGCCGCGCTCGCGTGCGAACGAAGCGCGCCGTCAGTTCCGGCCGGATGAGCAGAGACATCATCCCAGCCCGGGCGAGTCTCCAGCGTTCTAGCTGGAGCATGTGGTGATGGTGTACCGCCTCATCCATGGACCCGACGAGGAATCCAGCTGGTTGGCCCTCGATCTCGGCGATGAGTGCTACCGCCGCGGGGCTGGTGAGGAAGGTCCGGTAGTACCTCTCGAGGAAGCGGTCGCCGAGTTCGACGAAGAACCCTGCTGGCAGGTTCAGCCGGTGCAGGCGGACCGCGAGGGGTACATCCCGCAGTTCCATGACGCGTAGCGAAACCACGGGCGTCTCCGTAGGTGGAAGTGAGGACATGACCGCAATCTACTACACTTGTAATAAATATTGGCAAGATCCGCCCCTGGCGTTTTTTCGCCGATGGCACCGGGGGCAAGGCCACCCGCGCCTACTACTACCAATGTAGTAGAATTTTCGGCCGACTTCGCCTCCACCACGGAACATCGACAAGTCTGCGGACACACCACCTGGAACGCATGGTGCGGTCGATGACCGCCCAGCAGCCAAGAAGCTACTTGGGACAGATCACGTTGACACTGCGACGCGCCGCGGCCCTGACCGCGATCACCCTCTCCCTCACCTCCTGCGCCTTCATCGGGCAGGGAGCAAGACAGTCCACTGATCCGGACGAGACCGACTCCACGTCGGCGCTGCCACCCGTGTCGGCGTTCGAGGTTGCCGGGGACGAACCCGCTCCCGAAGTGAAGCAGACGGCGGTTCGCTTCCTCGAAGCCGCTTTCAACTACGAAGAAGGGAACGGCACCCCCGAAGCGGCCCGCGAGCGCCTGGAGGCCGCCGACGTCCTGCACAACGCGGACCAACCGGATATCCCGCTGCTCTTTGCTGACGCTGCGGCCGCCACCCAGATCGTCTACCCGCAACTGGGCGGACTGACGGAGGACAGAGCCTCCGTCATGACCGTGATCGACTTCACCACTCTTCGAGGGCCGGAACTGTCCCAACAGGCACGCACGGTCGACGTCCGCCTGGAACAGAGTGAGCACGGCTGGACGGTCACCGAGATCGCTTCGGACGGAGGCTCACCGCCCGAGACCGATACCACGCCGTCCGATCCGGCTGAACGCGTACTGGCCTCCGACCGGATCGAGCTCCCAGACAGCGCACGATGGGACATCCTCGACGGGAGCATCGACGACCAGATACTGGAGATGATGCTCACTTTGTCGGCTGAGCACACGATCTCGGTAGCAGTTCTTTCCACCGGGCATCCGGTGAACGTTTTCAACAGCGACTCGGTCAGCAACCACATCCACGGCCGAGCGGTGGACATCTGGGCCGTCGACGGCGTATCGGTCTCCGAACTGCGCTCACAGGAGGGAACCAATCCCGCCCGCGTTCTGATGGAGCTATCACTAGCAGAGGGTGCCACCGAGGTCGGCGGCCCCTGGGCCATCTCGACCTCCGCGGGGGCGTCCTTCACCGACACCGTGCACCTAGACCATCTGCACATCGGGTTCAAGCAATAGAAAACCGGGATAAGCACAGCAGTGGTGAAGTACCCGTGGATCGGCTACCGGCGGGGCCGCACCGATCAGTACGGGAATCGTCGCCCATCGTTCAGATGAGCAACAGACCGAGAAGATGGTGGAGCTGGACACAGCTGGAGGCGATACCGCCCGAGGCGACCCCCGTTCCACCTACGAGGGCCGGGCCTGCCACACGGCTCCCCGACGGGGCGTCACCGAGCAGGGCCTCCACACGGTGGACCACCTGGGATTGGGAGAATGCCAGATGCCAGGCCGAGCGGGGGGCGGGCGCGGCCAGAGCCACACGGGCGATGGTGTGGGCGACCAGTTCACGGTCCCCGGTGGCCGCTGCGGCGTCCTCGTCCGCCCAACGCTCCAAGGCCAGGCGCAGCGACCTCTGGGTCGAGTTCAACGGAGGGAAGACCGCGGCGGAGAGGGCACCCAGGATGGCGTAGACGTGGTGCCTGTGACGCAGGTGGGCGTGTTCATGGCGAAAGACCACCTGGAGTTGTTCTCGAGACAGGATGCGCATCATGCCCGTGGAGACCAGTACACCACCGCGGTGGCCGGGAACGGCGACCGCGATCGGCGTCTCATGGCCCCTGATGCTGGGAGTGTCCACTCGCACCGCGCGCATGTCCCTCCACCATCCGACGCCCACACGGATGGTTCCGAACAGGCCGACGGCCAACAGAAACAGGGCCATAAGGCCTACATTGGTCGGCATCGGCCCATGGTCAAGGAGGAGTCTGCCCCTGCCTGAGGAAAGAACCGAGTCGACGGGCAGCAACCGCGCCAGGTACACCGCCGCCACGAACAGGGCCGTGCTCAAAGCAGCCAGCGCCGTGGTCACTACCGAGATGACGAGAATGCGCGCAGACCAGGCCGGGTGGACCGGCAGAGGCCTCCACGCGAGCGCCAGGCTCAGTGCCGTCAGAATCACGGCGGGAGCGAAGACCAGCCAACTCACGCCTACTCCTCACGTCGGCCCAGCAGAGCGCGAAGGGCTTTCTCCTCCGAAGTACTGAGCCCGTGAATGAACTGGTTGAGGACACTGGAGGGATCGTTGGCCACGCGGAGGTGGTCGAACATACGCTCGGCGGCCAGTTCGGACTCATCGACGACAAGACGGTAAACGAAACCCCTGCCGCGCTGGGAGCGTTCGACCATCTTCTTATCCAACAACCGGAACAGAACCGTGTTGACAGTGGTGTATGCGGGGGCGCCGTCGAGCTCCTCGAGCAGTTCCCCCGTCGAGAGGTATCCTTCAGCACCAGCCAGTACGGCCAGCACTTCGGCCTCCAGTTGTCCGAGCTTCTTGCGTACCATCTCATCCTCAGGTTTCCGATTCTTGTCTTCGTCCCAGTATCTCCGGTTAGACGCCGTGACCGCGAGGGTGCCTACGCACACTGCGGTGAACCGCCCGGAGGGCGACCGGAGGCGCCGGGCTAACCGCGCCGCCGGAGTGAGCGGTGGCGCTGGGCGAAAGCGTGCTCGTCGACGAAGGTCTCCGCCGAGTGCCGAACCATGGCGACACCCTCGCGCCACGTGTCGTGGAGGGTGCTCCGACCATCACGGAGAACCTGCTTCAGAAGACCGCCGATTTCGTCAACCCCCTCCGCTGCGGTGAGCGCGGAACTACCGGAGAAACGCGGATTGACCTCGAATACGTACGGTGTGCCCGAGGAGTCCGTACACATCTGGACGTTCAAGGGGCCGTCGGCGTCGAGCACGTGCGCGGTCTTGACGCACACCTCGGTGACCTCTGGGTGGTGACGACTGATCGCGTAACGCGATGAACCCTCTTTGAGGACCACTTCCTTGGGAACGACGGCCTGGACGCGACGGTCGCGCCAGACGACGACGGAGGCGGAGTACTCCGGTCCGCGGACGTACTCCTGCACTATGACGCGGCCGGGCTCGTCCCCGACACGGTCCAGGGCCAGGACGAGTTCGGCTTCGTCGTGGGCGACGAAGACCCCCCTACCACCTCGTCCCCACCGCGGCTTCACGATGAGCGGAAAAACCATGTCGTCGTGTCCGCACGCAGCCAGGCGCGTCTTCGGCACGGTTACACCGCCCTCCTGTAGGACCTCCATAAGCACCAGCTTGTCCAGGCAGCGGGCTACGACCTCCGCCCGCGGCAGCATGATCTGCACTCCGTGACCAGCCAGGTTCCACACCGTGACCAATTCCTCATCGACCAACGGCACGATCGCCCTGATCCGTTCCAGCGAGCAGATGCGGAGGATCTCAGGAGCAAAGTCGGGGCTCTGACCATGGGGAACCACGTACGCCTGGTCCGCCAGGTAGAGGCCCGCCGCCCCGGGGTCGATATCCACCGCGACCACCCGGTAGCCCGCATCGCGTAACCGCAGTATCTTGCCCGCCGTGCCCTCTGCTCCTGCAGCGGTGACCAGGATGCCCGCATCGTCGTCTGGCATGGTGCTGCCCCCTCCTCCCCATGTCCCGGGGAGTTCCATCACTTACTACTACATTAGTGATAGGTGAGGCGGTTCTGTGAGCACTGGCCGGAACCGGCCTTTTCGCACCCTGGACGTGTTCCCGATGCCCTTTTGCTGCTGTTCTTCCTTCTACGAAGCAGGCGCCGCCCCTCTGACGGTTTTGTTCCAGCAGGGCCCGGCTCGCCCGGACAACGGGTGGTGCCGGTCTGGTAAGACCGACACCACCCGGGTACATCAATGGCCGTCGTGTTCGTCCTCGGGCGGCGACGCGTCGCGGTCGTCGTCCTCCGCCCCGGATCCAAGCATCTCGTTCATCAGCTCGATCTCGGACTGCTGCGCGTCGATGATGTCCTCGGCCAGAGCACGCGCCTCGGGATTGGTGCCCTCGTCAAGTTGTGTCTGGGACATCTCGATGGCGCCCTCGTGGTGCTCGATCATCATCTCCAGGAACATGGTGTCGAACTCTTCATTTTCGGCCGCCTCTAGCTCGGCCATCTGTTCCTCGGACATCATGCCGGCCATGCCCTCGTGGTCCATGTCTTCCATGCCCTCGTGGTCCATGTCTTCCATGCCGTCATGGTCCATACCGTCCATGGGTTCCTGGCCCCACGACTCCAGGAGAGTGTTCATCTGCTCGATCTCGGGCCCCTGTTCGGCCTTGATCTCCTCAGCCAGCGCCTGGACCTCGTCCCCCGCGCGGCCCTGAGCCAGTTCGGCCATAGTGGTGGCCTGCTCATGGTGGGGGATCATCATCTGAGCGAAGGCGACATCGGCGTCGTTGAACTCCGAGGTGTCCTGCTCGGAGGTCTCCGAAGCCGGGGGAGCGGCGTCCTCCTCTGCCCCCCCGCACGCGGCCAGGAAGACTGTGGCGGCGAAGGCAGTCGCCGCGGGGATCAGAGCTCTCTTGAAGAGGGCCATCATCGATCATCCTTTCTGTTGCTTTGCTTCACCGCGTGGCACCTCGAACGGACGCGGTGCCTGTATGTACGTGTGGAAGGCGGGTGACGCAGGCATAACGGCCTGGGCAGCCACTCATGCCGGAACTCGTCGTCGGCCGAAGAAAACGGACAGGTCAAGTCCCAGACCTTGGGAACTCTTAAACGAACGTCTGAAACACAGGGGCTTCTGCACCGACACCCGAAGACCACACCGGCCATGCACGCAAGCACGCCCGTCGCCCTCGTAATCGACGTCACCCTTGTGTCACCCCCGTGGTATTCAGGGCCGGCGGGCACCGACGAAGTGCTGAGCCCAGTAGTCGGCGAGCCGCACCTCGGAGACAGTCTTACCGCTGCTGGGAGCGTGCACCATCAGACCGTTCCCAACGTAGAGACCGTTGTGGCCAAGGTCCGGGAAGAAGAAGAGGATGTCGCCCGGCTGGATGTCCTCCCAGCCCACGGTGTTGGGCATGTCGTACTGGGTGTACGTGGTCCGGGGAATGTCCGCCCCGGCAGCCGCCCAGGACGCCTGCGTGAGACCGGAACAGTCATAGCCGTTGGGCCCGGTTCCGCCCCACTGGTAGGGCGTGCCGATCTTGCTGTAGGCAAACTCCACGGCAGCGCGCGCGTCACCCGAGGCAGAGCCGGTGTAGGTGGGTTCGGCATCCGTCTGCGACTCGCCCTCCGCCGTGGGATTCTCCCCTTCGAAGGTGGCGAGCAACTCTTCCTGCTCGGCGAGACTGTCCTCCACTTCCTCCTGGCGCTGTTCAAGCTCTTCCAGCTGCTCGGCGGCCTCGTCGTAGGCCTCATCCGCGTCGGCCTTGAGGGCGATCAGGCGCGCGTCACTCTCAGCGAAGGCCTCCAGCTCCAGCCTTCGCGCCTCGGAGAGGTAGGACAGGTCGGCGGACTGCTCGAAGATCTCCGACGGGTTGTCCACGAACAGCGCCGTGGTCACCGAGTCGGGATCGTTGGACTGGTAGCTGGCGCTTGCCAGCTCAACGACCTTCGAGCTCAACTCCTCGTAGCGCTCTTCCTCGGAGTCGATCTGGCCGTCGGTCTCCTCGACCTTCGCCTCGACCGCGTCGTGGTGCTCCTGTGCCTCGTTGTAATCCTGGACGAGCGTGCTGGACTCCTGAAGCAGTTCCTCAATCCGCTCCTCTACTTCTTCCTTAGTGGGTTCGGGCTCGGCGTTTGCCACAGCGGTGGGCAGGAGTAGGCCAGCTGCGGCCACACAAGCCACAGTGGCGAACATCAGATTTTTGGCACTCGTAAGGTGCTCGTTCTTCATGCGGACCTCGGCGTCAAGGATCCATGCCCCGAAGGCATGGCTGAGGGAAGGAAAAGGGGTGTACGGGAAGTGCGCCCGTGGACCGCCTAGGCGTCGAGGGGAGATGTGCGGACGCCACTGGGCGAAGGCGGCAAGCGACGCGTGCACGGCCGCCGACGGCACTGGGAGCTACCTGGCTCGGGCCGAGTGGGGGATCTCAGCGCCGACGGGTGCGGTACAAGGGTCGCCGGGTTCGCGCAGGCGGCAGTGGGGCGGGCGGTCTACACCCGGCGAACGCACAGGGAAACGAGTGCCCTGGTTCCTCCGAGGGGAAGGACACGGTGCGGCCATCGAGCCGACCGGGAAACCGGTGTCACCCTCGGTGGCAGTACGGGCAGTCCCGCGAAGGCGAAGACACCCAGCCCCAACAGGATGGATGCCGAAAGCGAACCGGTGCGCTGGTCAGCCAGCAATCCGGCCTCGTCGCAGTGCTCTTCGTCCTGCGCTGCGGGGGACAAGACCTCCGCGTCGTTCTGGTCTGAAGTGACCACCGCGGCAACAGAGACCTCGTGCGGCGCCGCGTCGGTGTGGCACAGGGAGACGACCGCTACGCCGAGCGCGAGCAGCATCATGAACACGACCCTGGTCCAGGGTCGTGGCTCTGTTCGCGGAGCAGCTGTGGGCACGCAAGCAGATTACCCAAACCGTCAAGCCCTCGCACACACTCCAGGAAAACGTCGGGCGGCGAGGAACACCACATGACGTGCGTCCAGAAACGTACTGGTCAGCGGTGCCGTACTCCGTCGACTCGCCACCCTCCATCAAGCGCACCCGCAGGCGATGCCTGGCCGCGTCGGCATCCTTTGAACACCGACGCAGGCGGGTCAGTCACATCACAGCGCGTCGATCAGCTCACGACACGCACGCTCACAGCGTCGGCACGCCTGCGCGCACACGCGGCAGTGCCCGTGCTCGGAGGCATGCGCTTCGCACTCACTGGTCCGCACAGGTCTTGCAGGTCTGCTCGCAGGCCCCTCCAGCACGGCTCGAATCATGTTGGCGTCGTAGCCCGTGTGGCGCGAGAGCACCCGCCCGGTCGCTTCGCTCTGTTCGGCGCAGTCAAGGTTGGCACGGACGCACTTGACAAGGTCGGCGATCATGTCCTCGCTCAGAGAGGCGTTCGCGCCCGCCGCACACGCCTGGGCGCACTCAAAGCACGCTTCGATACAGGCCAGCCACTTCTCGCGGTCCACACCTCCGAAATCCTTAGAATAGGTCTCCAACATCTGACTTGCCACACTCATGACACCCCCTGACGTTGAGAACGCTCGGAACCCACATCCCAAGCGCTGGACGCCGGTTCGCTCTTGCACTAAGCGGGTGGGTAGCACACCAATCCTTGAGGACTTGGACGGCGCTACAGGGATCCGGGCGCGTCGAACCCCGTAGTGGTCCCTGATGTACCTCTTCCGAGCTGCACGCCGCGCTCGCCTTTCTGGTGCTGCTCACGGCCACGGTTCTAGCGGTGTACAAGCTACTGGGCCTGACTGGTACGCGCTCCGCGGGCGGCGCGAGCACCGCGCGCTGCCCACACGTTAGGGGGCACGGCGGGCACCTGCACCGTCAGCACCAGGCCGCTTCCGCCGCGGCGGCAGCACGCTGGTCCGCGTCCTTGGCCCGCGGCCTCTGAGATGCGCACTCCTCAGCATTCCCCTCCCGAATGCCCCGACAGGCCGCAGCGGCGGGGCCTCGGCCGAAGGAGAGGTGCTTGCCGAAAGCTCGCTGGAGGCTGGAAGAGACGCAGGAGACGGCTTCTCCTTGAGGGCACCGCCGCGGCAGCCGTTGCGGGCATCGCTAAGCAACGTCATGGACGAGGCTACGATCACGCCGTCCACTGAGCGGGAAGAGGGCGGTCCGCCACTCGAGTTCACCATGGTGAGGGGCGGGTTCATACATATGGCTGTAGCTCACCACCGCCGTGATCAGAGCCAACATCAGCACAGCGATGGTGGTGACCTATCGGGACCAACGGGAGGAAGACTCCCCCGCACCCTGGCGCGAAACCTGCAAACCGCGGTATCCGTCCCTGCGAACCTTGGCGTGATCTGGAAGAGTTCGATCTGTGGTCGCTCGATCAAAGGCTGAAGGTTCGCATTGTGTCGGGTTGAGTTTGTGCGACACAACCCCCGACTCCAATAGTCGACCGGTTGAACTCACCGTGCCTACACGGTGCGGGATCGGAATTTGAGCGACCCCCATCCTGTATGAACCGACCCGATCAACCGGGCGCCTGATGGACAGGTACAGTGCCTGTCATGGGAAGCGACGTCAACACCAAGCGCATGAGCACTTTCGTGGTGCTCATTGCCTTGCTTGTGCTGATGTCCGTGACCTGCGTGTTCGCCGTGATGCAAGCGAACGCCCCGTCGGGCCCCGCCAGCTCGACGTCCGTGCCCGCCGAGTTCACCAAGTCGGTGGAACGTTCTGCGACGCCCAGCACAGAAGGCGTCCAAGCATCCCACGAGTGCGGAGTTCCGCAGAGTCCGCCTTCGGTCGCCTCGAGTCCGTTGCTCGATCCGCTGACCGTTCTTCCGCTGCTCGACGTGCTCGAGCTTCCGCAAGTGGCCCCCTCGGCTCGTTCCACGCATGAGGACCTTCCCCTACGCCAGGGGGATGGGCTGTTAACGTTCCTCTGCGTCCAACGGGTGTAGATCACGACCAGTCCGTAGAGCACCGCGCTTCGCCTGTTCGTCGCGTGAGCCGCTCAGTACGGTTCCCCATTTTCCTTGTCGTGATCACGAGGTCTCGCCTTCAGGCGTGTGCCCCGAGCAGGAGCCAACACCCGTGAACAAGAACCTGACAACCAGCCTGTGCATTCTGGACCCCTATCATCGAGTTCTCCCCCTTCTGCCCAACCACCGAATCCGCCCCATCACGCGCACTACCACACCCAAATCCGGACAGCTCTTCATTTGGAGTCGTCCGGCCTTCTTTGGCCATCGACGATCACGACTCCCCTACTGCTGGTCTCTAGCCGCAGTCCTTACCCTGTCCGGTTGTGCCGGCGGCACCGAGATCGAGTCCGGTGACGAGGAGGACCGCTTCATCGCCGGCGACGGCAGCGCCACCGTCTTCGAGGCCGGAGAGCGCGATGCCGCCCCCGACGTCACCGG
>NZ_BAAHAR010000087.1:0-13852 GCF_054777395.1 Nocardiopsis oceani | reverse complement strand
TGGACGTGGGCCGTACCCAGCGCGATGCCACGGGTGCTCTGCGGGATGCGGGGATGTTCGGTCACACCACCTGCGCCTGGTACCAGGGGTGCAACACCCCGGCCAGCGGGTCGGAGGCCGACCACAAGAGGAGCTTCTCTGCCGGCGGGTCCACCAGTGCGGACAACATCCAGCCGCTGTGCTCGGACCACAACCGGCTCAAGTACCGCAGGGAGACCAACCCGGGCCGGTCCACGTGGCAGGGCCGCCCCTCCCACCGCAACCGGAACAACAACAAGGACTCGGGTGGGGGTAAGGACCCACCGGGGGACCCAGAGCCAGCCCCCACACCCACCGCCACACCTGAGGAGCGGTAACCGCCCGCCAAGGCCCTACCGCCCCACGCCCCCACGCCCCCACGCCCCCACGCCCCGATGCCCTGGTTCCCCGGCACCCTCCCGGGGGGTTCGCCGCACACCATGACCGGCCGCGACACCCGACCCGTCAACGCTCCGGCGGAGTGGCAGGTATCGGCCCCCAGGCCGACAGGGGTTCGGCTTTCGCAGCAGAGCATGACCGGCCGCGACACCGCCAGGCGTCAACGCTCCGGCGCAGGGGTAGGCATCGGCCGCCAGGCCGACCCGGCATGGGCCTCGACCACCCGTCCCCCTTTCCCGATAGCCGCCAACCCGCCGTCGTAGTGGAGCGGGTCAAGGTGGAGCGCCGTTGATGCGCGAAGCGCTCGATGGCGACGACCTTGAGGCGCGTAGCGGAGACGGCCACAATCGGGCGGCGGGAAAGGGGGGAACCCCACCCCAGAGAGGAAACCCCCAACCACAGGAGAAAGCCCCTCAGCACTGCCCTCGCGCTTGACCCTCACGCGACGTGAGGGTTCACGATGACGACATGAGCGAGTACTTTTCCGCATTCAGCATCAGCCCTGTTCCGCAGCCCGGCCCCAGCGCCGTGCCGCCCGAGCAGTTCCGTGGCATCTACGGCATGCCGATGTTCCTGAACGTGCCGAGTGGGGACCTGGCCGAGTCGACAGACTTCTGGGTGCGCGGTCTGGGGTTCATCGACCTGTTCTCGATACCTGAGCAGATCACGCATCTGCGGCGCTGGGCGTTCCAGGACGTGCTGCTGGTGCCGGGCGAGCCGCCGTCGGAGGCTCCTGTGGCGGGTGTGAGCTTCTCGTGTGTGCTGAGCCAAGTCGACGGGATCGCTAAGGCCTGCGAGGAGCTGCGCCCCGGCTGCACGAGCGGGCCGCGGCAGACGCCCTGGAACACGGTGGACGTGGAGGTGGTGACCCCGGAGAACACCCGGGTGACCATGACTGCTGCACGCCCGCACGACCCGGACAGTGCTGAGGCGCAGAACATCCGGGACATGGGCATCGAATACCCCGGGAAGTAGTGGGGGATCGAGTGGCAGACTGGGACCTGTGAAGGATCAAGAAAGGTCCGCGGAGACCGTTGGGTCCGCGGAGACCGTTGGGTCCGCGGCCTCGCTGGTGGGCGTCACTGTCCGGGCGCTCCACCACTGGGACGAGATCGGGCTGGTCCGCCCGTCGGGGCGCACGGCCGCAGGGTACCGGTTGTACACGACCGAGGACGTTGCCCGCCTCCACCGGGTACTCGTCTACCGCGAGCTGGGCGTGTCCCTCGAGGACATCGCGGCGTTGTTGGACTCTCCTTCCGAAGAGGCGGCCGAATCCCTGCTCCGCCAGCGCGACCAGCTGCTGGAGCGCATCGGGCGGTTGCGGCGCATGGCGGACGGGCTCGACCGCATGGCTGAGGCCAGGCGCGCCGGGGTCCTGCTGTCGGCGGAGGAACAGGTCGCAATATTCGGCAAGCAATGGCAGCCCTCGTGGGCCGCTGAGGCGCGTGAGCGCTGGGGCCACACCGAACAGTGGGCACAGGCGGCCGAACGCGCGGCCGGGCGCACGCCCGAGGACTGGAAGGAGATCACGCGGCGGGTCGAGGAACTCGACGCCGACCTCGCCGCGGCCAAGGCCGAGGGGGTGGCCCCCGGGAGCGAACGGGCCAACGCTCTGGCGGAACGGCACCGCGCGTCGATCGGGGCCTACTTCGACTGTACGTACTCCATGCACGTGTGCTTGGGCCGCATGTACGCGGAGGATCCCGCATTCAGCGCCCACTACGACAACATGGCCCCGGGCCTGGTCGACTGGCTGCGTGAGGTGGTCGACGCCAACGCGCGGTCCCGGGGCGTGGACCCCGAGACCGCGGTCTGGGAGTAGCTCAGAGGACGTCGGGGGACACGTCCAGGACGGTGCGGTCGCGGGAGGACACCAGATCGAACTGGGGTCCGGTACGGGGCAGCTCGTGGTGGAAGAAGTACGCCGCCGCGGCGCGCTTGCCCTCGTAGAAGCCGCCCGACTTGCCGTGCGCGGCGACCAGCTGCTCGAGCCAGAGCCAGGCGACCACCACGTGTCCGACAGCCTCGAGGTACGGCGTCGCGTTGGCGAGGGCCACCGCGGGGTCGCCTTCGGACCAGGTGGCCGCTGCGGTCTCGGCAACGCGGTTCAGGGCGGCGTCCAGCAGGTCGGCGTATTCGGCCTCGCGGTCGCCCAGCGCGCGGGCGCGTTCGGAGGTGGCGCGGGCTGTCTCTACGAGGACGGTCAGCCGGGTCCCGCCGTCCTGGACGGCCTTGCGGCCGAGCAGGTCCAGGGCCTGGATGCCGTGGGTGCCTTCGTGGATGGCGTTGAGGCGGTTGTCGCGGTAGTGCTGCTCCACGTCGTACTCGCGGGTGTAGCCGTAGCCGCCGTGGACCTGGATGGCGAGGCTGTTGGCTTCCAGGCACCACTGGGAGGGCCAACTCTTCACGATCGGGGTGAGCGTGTCGAGGAGCAGCTGGGCCTTCTTCGCGGCCTCGGGGTCGTCGGTGCTGGCCTTCTCGTCCACGAGCCGGGCGCAGTACAGGACCAGGGCGAGCGCGCCTTCCACGTAGCTCTTCTGGGCGAGCAGCATCCGGCGGACGTCGGTGTGCTCGATGATCGGGATCTGGGGCTCCTCGGGGTTCTTCGCCCCCAGCGGGCGGCCCTGGACGCGCTCGCGGGCGTATTCGAGGGACTTCAGGTAACCGGTGTAGCCGACGGCCATCGCCCCGGCACCCACGCCGATCCGGGCACCGTCCATCATGTGGAACATGTATTTGAGGCCTTGGTGGGGTTCGCCCACGAGGTAGCCCACCGCTCCGGCCTCGCCTCCGGGGGCGTGCTGGCCCTCACCGAAGTTCAGGAGCGCGTTGACGGTACCCCGGTAGCCCATTTTGTGGTTGAGCCCGGCGGGGACGACGTCGTTTCGCTCACCGAGCGTTCCGTCCTCGTTGACCAGGTACTTGGGCACGATGAACAGGGAAATGCCCTTCACCCCGGGCGGCCCTCCGGGGATCTTGGCCAGGACCAGGTGGACGATGTTCTCGGTCAGTTCGTGGTCGCCCGCGGAGATCCACATCTTGTTGCCGAAGACGCGGTAGGTGCCGTCACCGACCGCCTCGGCGCGGGTGGTGATGTCGGAGAGCGAGCTGCCCGCCTGGGGTTCGGACAGGCACATGGTCCCGGTGAAGCGCCCTTCGACCATGGGGCGTACGAAGGTCTCCACCTGTTCGGGGCTGCCGTGCGCGACGAGCAGGGACGCGTTGCCCGAGGTGAGGAAGGGGTAGGCGGAGGTGCCCAGGTTGGCGGCCTGGAAATAGGCGCTGCAGGCGCTGGAGACCACCCGGGGGATCTGGTCGCCGCCCACGGAGGCGTCCATGGCGATGGAGGACAGGCCGGTCTCGGCGTAGACCTCCAAGGCCTTCTTCACCTCGGGGATGACGTGGACGCGCTCGCCGTCGAAGTGGGGTTCGTTGGCGTCGTTGGCCTTGTTGTGCGGGGCGAAGTGGTCGGTGGCCACGCGTTCGGCCAACTCCAGGGCGCCGTCGAAGGTCTCCTTGGAGTGGTCCGCGTACCTGGGGCGCTGGGTGAGGGCCTCAGTGTCGAGCCATTCGTAGAGCAGGAACTGCAGGTCGCGCGCGGACAGCAGGGTGGACGCCACGGGTTGCCTCCAAAAGTAATGAACCGACTGGTCGGTATGTTACCCGGTCCGGCAAACCCGCACGTGACCGGGGCCACCCGCCACTCCGGGCTAACCTGGTGCCACCAATCCGAGACGCTAGGAAGCACCCCCATGACCGAGACCGCCCGCACCGTCCTGCTGCTCAACGGCCCCAACCTCAACCTGCTGGGCACCCGCGACCCCGAGCAGTACGGCACCACCACCCTCGGCGAGGTCGAAGGGCGTCTGAAGGCCCTGGGTAAGGAGTTGGGGGTGGAGGTCGTCTGCGAGCAGAGCAACAGTGAAGGCGGCATGGTCGACCGCATCCACGCCGCTCGGCACATGGCCGGCGTGGTCATGAACCCCGGCGCCTACGCCCACTACAGCATCGCCCTGCGGGACGCTGTCGAGGCGATCGAGGCACCGGTGGTCGAGGTACACATCTCCAACGTCTACGCCCGCGAGGAGTTCCGGCACACCTCCGTCACGGCTCCGGTGGCCGCCGGTTACGTGGCAGGTTGCGGGATCTTCGGCTATGAGCTGGGCCTGCGCGCGGTCCTGGCCCGCGACGCCGAACGCCGCGCCTGAGCGCTGCGAGGGCGTCCGGGCCTGTCCGAAGTGCGATCCGGTCGGTCCCACAGTCGGGACCGACCAGTCGGTATGGAACGGGCACAGGAAAGCCCGGATCAGCGGTAGGTCATCAGCTCCGGGCCGCCCTGCTCCAGGTGGGCGTGGTCGTTGAACGAGAGCAGCTGCGTCCCGCCGCGCCCGTGGACCACCTTGCTCACCGAACCGTTCACCACCACGCGGTTCATCGCGATGAACCCGGAGGTCGGGGTGTCCACCAGCGTCGAGCACGCGGCACCGATCACCCCCGCGGACGTGAACACCAGCGCGGTCTGCCCCTTGCCGAGGGAGGCGGCCACGTCGCCCAGGGCCGCCCGCACCCCCTCGCGGAACGACGTCCACGACCCCTTGCCTTCCTCACCGGAGGCGGTCCATGACGCCAGTGAAGCGTCCAAACGCTGCTGGAGACTGCCCGTCTCGATCGGGTAGCGCCCCAGCAGGTTCAGGTGGTCGTACTCGTTCCACCGCTCGTCCACGGCGGGCGAGGTGTCGATCCCGGCTTCGGCCAGAGCCGCGTCGGCGGTCTGGCGCTGGCGCCGCAGCGAGCCCGAGACCACGGGGCCGACCGGCAGCCCGCGTCGCTTGAGCTCCGCGCCCAGCAGGCGCGCCTGTTCGTATCCGGTGGGGCTCAGCTCGTCGTAGTCCGCCGCCTCGGGGGAGGCCTTACCGTGGCGGATCAGGTAGATCGTTGGCATGCCGCCACAGTAAGGGGGCGCCCCGGTGACTCAAGCCACCGGGGCCGCACCCCGGCACGGCCGCGCGAAACACCGTGCATGGCGTACCCACACTCAGGCACCTCCCATCGGCAAGAATGAAACCGGCTGCCCCCGCCCCCCCGGAAGGCGTGCCCCTTCGTCGGTGAGGAGAACATGGGAGAGCTGCCAACGAGGACCCGCGACGTGCTGCACCGGGCGAGGACCGCATCGGTGGAAGCAGGCGAGCGCGTGATTGCCCATACCTCTTCGATCGTCCTCGCCGTCATCGCCGCGGTACTGGCATGGGCCATCGCCGGGGGCCTCATCCAGGACCACAACCCGTTCTTCGCACCGATCGCCGCCGTCATCGCGCTCAACGCCACGGGCGGGGAACGCGGCGCCAACGCGCTCCGCCTCCTCACCGGGGTCTTCCTCGGCATCCTCGCGGGAGAGCTAGCGCTGATCGTCACCGACCGCGGATTCACGGCCTTGGCGCTGGGCACCGCAGGAGCCATGACGGCGGCTGTCGCGATCAGGGCCGAGCGGATCGTGATCGGCCAGGCCGCCGCCAGCGCCATCCTCACCACGATCTTCGTCGGGGCCGACAGTCCCGGCATCGACCGGATCGTCGACGCGCTCATCGGCGCCGGGGTAGCCCTGGCCTTCAGCCAGCTCCTGTTCCCGGCCCGGCTCGTTGCCATGCTGCGCCGGATCGAGGAGGACGCCCTCACGGAGATGTCCCGCATGCTGGCCGTCGTAGGACGCTCCCTGACCGAGGAGGGCGACGCCTCCAGCGAACAGATGGTCAACCGGCTCGGCGACCTGAGCAGACCCATGGCCGAACTCAGCAAGGCACGCGAGAGCAGCAGGTCCACCGTCCGCCTCTCCACGATCCGCTGGGGCGACCCGCGGCCCGTGCTGGACGAGGACGAGATCATCGAACGGCTCATCCTGCTCGGCGAGAGCTGCCTCTTCCTGTCCCGGACCACCACCTCCATGGGCGCCGACGAACGCCGCGAGCTGGCGCCCATCGTTTCCGGCATGGCGGAAGTGCTAGCCACGCTCGCCGACGACCTCAGCAGCCGTGAGGCGCGCGAACAGGCCGTGGAACAGGCCCTGAGGGCGGCCCGCCAGTACGGCGCGGGCCGCCCGGACGACGACCCCGTGACCCACGCGACGCACCTCGCGGTGGAGATGGTCGCCAGCGACATCATGGTGTTCGCCGGGATCAGGTTCGACGAGGTCGAGGACGTCATCCAGAGCGGCGTGGCCGATCCCTCCGTCCCGCACCCGCCGGGGGAGCCGTGGCTGCCGTGGCTGCGCTGGCGCCCCCGCTGGCGCCTGCGTTGGGGTCGGCTGAACCGGCCCTAGCCGGGCTGGGACGAGGGCTCGAAGCGGACCAGCACCGACTTCGAGGTGGGCGTGTTGCTTACCTCCGCCGTGGAGTCCAGCGGTACCAGCACGTTCGTCTCCGGGTAGTACGCGGCGGCACTGCCCCGCGACGTCGGATAGTGCACCACCCTGAAGTGCTCCGCGCGCCGCTCGCGGCCGTCCGACCACTCGCCCACCATGTCGGTGTAGGCCCCGTCGGCCAGGCCCAGTTCGCGGGCGTCCTCGGGGTTGACCAGAACCACCCGGCGGCCCCGCTTGATGCCCCGGTACCGGTCGTTGAGCCCGTAGACGGTGGTGTTGTACTGGTCGTGCGAGCGGAGCGTCTGCAGCAGCAGCCGCCCCTCGGGAACCTCGGGCGCGTAAGTGCCGTTGACGGTGAAGGTGGCCAGCCCTGTCGCGGTGGGGAAGCTCCGGTCGTCCCTCGGCGCGTTCGGCAGCGCGAAGCCGCCGGACTGCCGCGCCTTGGTGTTGAAGTCCTCGAACCCCGGCACGACCGCGGCCACGTGGTCGCGCACCCGGTCGTAGTCGGCCATCCGGTCCCAGTCCACCGGATCGTTTCCGAACAACCTCCGCCCCAGTTCCCGGACGATGTCGACTTCGGACCACATCCCCTCTGACAGAGGCGGCAGCACCCCGTGCGAGGCGTGCACCAGCCCCATGGAGTCCTCCACGGTGATCCACCGCGGTTCCCCGTCGCACAGGTCGCGGTCGGTGCGGGCCAGTGCGGGCAGGATGAGCGCCCGCGTGCCGGTCACCACGTGGGAACGGTTCAGCTTGGTGGACACGTGCACCGTCAGCCCCACCCGGCGCATCGCCTCCTCGGTCACTTCGGTGTCCGGGGTGGCCGACACGAAGTTGCCGCCCATCGCGAAGAACACGCCCACCTCGCCGCGCGCCATCGCCCGGATCGAGTCCACCGTGTCGTGGCCGTGTTCACGCGGTGGATCGATGGCGAACTCCTGGCCCAGCGCGTCCAGGAACGACTCCGCGGGGCGTTCGAAGATGCCCATCGTGCGATCGCCCTGCACGTTGGAGTGGCCGCGCACGGGGCACACGCCCGCGCCGGGGCGGCCCACGTTGCCGCGCAGCAGCAGGAAGTTGACCACCTCGCGGATGGTCGGCACTGAGTGCTTGTGCTGGGTCAGACCCATCGCCCAGCACACCACGATCCGTTCGGAGGCCACCACCATGGCGGTGAACTCCTCGATGAGCTCACGGGAGAGACCCGTGTCCCGTACGGTGCGGGCCCAGAACTCGTCCTCGGGCTCGTCGAGCAGCGTCTTGGCGAAGTCGTCGAAGCCGTGGGTGAACGTGTCCATGAAACCCTGGTCCAGGACCTCCTCGCCGCGCTGGTCGGCCTCCAGCAGCAGCCGGTTCACCGCAGAGAACAGGGCCAGGTCCCCGCCCACGCGGATCTGCGCGAACAGGTCGGTGAGCTCGGTGCCGCGCCCCAGCATGCCGCGCACGTTCTGCGGGTTGCGGAACTCGCGCATACCCGCCTCCGGCAGCGGGTTCACCGTGATGATCCTGGTCCCGGAGCGCTTGGCCTTCTCCAGCGCGCTGAGCATCCGCGGGTGGTTGGTACCCGGGTTCTGCCCGGCCACGATGATGAGGTCGGCCTCGTTCAGGTCCTCCAGCGACACCGTGCCCTTGCCGATGCCCAGTGTCTCGGTGAGCGCCGAACCGGACGACTCGTGGCACATGTTGGAACAGTCGGGCATGTTGTTCGTGCCCAGCTGGCGGGCCAGAAGCTGGTAGGCGAACGCGGCCTCGTTGCTCGTACGCCCCGACGTGTAGAACACTGCGCCGTCGGGTGTGTCCAGGGCGCGCATCTCGTCGGCGATCATGTTCAGGGCGCGGTCCCATGAGACGGGTTCGTAGTGGGTGGCGCCCTCAGCCAGGTACACGGGTTCGGTGAGGCGACCTTGCTGGCCCAACCAGTAGCCGGAGCGGTCGAACAGCTCGGTGACCGGGTAGCGAGCGAAGAACGCTCCGTCCACGGCCTTGTGAGTGGCTTCCTCCGCGACCGCCTTGGCGCCGTTCTCGCAGAACTCCGCCTTGTGGCGCTTGTCGGGCTCAGGCCAGGCGCATCCTGGGCAGTCGAACCCGCGCTTCTGGTTGATGGCGAGCATGGCGGGCAGCCCGCGCCGGACCCCGGCCTGTTCGGTTACGTGGCGGACGCTGTTGAGCACAGCCGGAATACCCGCCGCGTTTTTCTTCGGCGGTTTGACTTCCGGCGCGTCCTGTGCGGGATCGGGCATGTCCGAGTCGTATTGTGTCACACTTCGCATTCTCTCATTGCGCGGCTCTCTGTCCAGAGGGACCTCACGGACACGGGCAGAATGAGAGGATAGTGGACAAGGGTTTGACCGCCCTTGTTGGCGCTGGACCCAGACGGCTGTATTATTGCGCGATGTTGCTGAGCCAGCTGAAGTACCTGACCGCGCTGGCGCAGGAACGCCATTTCGCCCGCGCTGCCCGAGTGTGCCACGTGTCCCAACCGGCGCTGTCGGCGGCCATCCGGAAGCTCGAGGGCGAGTTCCGCGTCCCCATCGTCAAGCGGAGCAACCGGTTCATCGGGTTCACGCACGAGGGGGAGCGGATCGTCGCATGGGCCCAGCGTGTCCTGGCCGAACACGACTCCCTGGTGGAGAACGTCAGGAGCTTGCGCGAAGGGCTCAGCGGGCGCCTGCGCATCGGAGCCATACCGACCACCTTGAGCTCGATCTCCCTGATCACGGATGCCTTCTGCGAACAGCATCCGCTGGTCACGCTGTCCGTGGTGTCCATGACCTCGAACGAGATCCAGCAGGGGCTGACCGACTACACGATCGACGTCGGTCTGACATACGTGGACAACGAACCCCTGGCACACGTGCGCAAGCGGACCGTCTACCAGGAGGAATACGTCCTTCTCACCCCCGAGGAAGGTCCCTTCGCCGACCGGGAGAGCCTTACGTGGGCCGAAGCGGCCAAGGCGCCCTTGTGCCTGCTGACCCCGGACATGCAGAACCGCCGCATCGTCGACGAGGCGTTCCGCCGGGCCGGCACCGAACCCGTGCCCAAAATGGAGACCAACTCGGTGAGCGCGCTGTGTTCGCACGTCAGCGAGGGTCGATGGTCCGCCGTGATGTCGCACGCCTGGCTCTATCTGCATCCGGTGCCGCCGGGCATGCGCGCGGTCCCCCTGGTGGAACCCGAGGTCAGCAAGGCGATCGGCCTGGTCATCGCCGACCGCGACCCCGAACCGGTACTGGCCCGCGCCCTCCTGGAGGCCCTGGCCGGTGCCGATCTGGAAGGGCAACTGCACCGCCTGCACCCCTCCTCCCCGCCGGAATCCGGGATTTCCGAGGTTTCTGCGACCGGTAGCGGCTGAGGTTTCCGAACCCGGCTCCCACGGAGCTTTCTTGCCCCGCCGCCGGTCCTTGATAATCACGGGTTATTGCCCGAAAGGAAACGTGTATTTGATTGTCGTCACAGAGACTGTGACGATGTCCCAGGCTTCTCCCTGTTGACCGGGAGGTCGCAGAAATCGGAAGCGTATTCCGGACCGTAAATCAATCGTTAGGATGGGCCGTGCTGTCGTTTCTCGATCGGGAGAAGAGTGTCGCTCCGCCCGGCTACAGCCGTTGGTTCATCCCGCCCGCAGCGCTCGCGGTGCACCTGTCCATCGGGCAGGTGTACGCGTTCAGTGTCTTCAAGACACCGCTGGTGGAGCGGTTCGACACCTCACTGACCGCGATCGGCGTGGTCTTCAGTATCTCCATCGTCATGCTCGGTCTGTCCGCCGCCTTCGGCGGCAAGTGGGTGGAGCGCAACGGTCCCCGCAAGGCGATGTTCGCCTCCGGTCTGTGCTGGGGGACCGGCTTCCTGGTGGGAGCCTTCGGTGTGGCCACCGGGCAGCTGTGGCTGCTCTACCTCGGCTACGGCGTCCTGGGCGGGATCGGACTGGGCATCGGGTACATCTCGCCCGTGTCCACCCTGATCAAGTGGTTCCCCGACCGCCCCGGCATGGCCACCGGCATGGCGATCATGGGCTTCGGCGGCGGTGCACTCATCGCCTCGCCCCTGTCCGCCGCCCTCCTCGAGCGCTTCGGCGACACCCCGGCCGACGCGATCGTCCCCGCCTTCCTCATCCTCGGCGGTATCTACCTCACCGCCATGATGCTGGGCGCGATGACCGTCAAGGTCCCGCCGCCCGGCTGGAAGCCCGAGGGCTGGGAGCCCGGCCCCTCGGTCAGCGGGGGTGACGCCGCCACGGACGGGGTCAGCGTCGAGCGGGCCTTCGGCACCCGCCAGTTCTGGCTTCTGTGGATCGTGCTCTTCTGCAACGTGACCGCGGGGATCGGCATCCTCGAACAGGCCGCACCGATGGTGCAGGACTTCTTCACGGAGGTCGGCCCGGCCGAGGCCGCGGGTTACGTCGGCTTCCTGTCGCTGTGCAACATGCTCGGGCGCTTCATCTGGTCCTCCGCGTCCGATGTCATCGGCCGCAAGCGCACCTACATCGGCTACCTGGGGATCGGCGGGCTGCTCTACCTGCTGATCGCCGTCGCCGGGACCAGCTCCGTGGTGCTCTTCGTCGCCGTCACCGGGATCATCCTGTCCTTCTACGGCGCCGGGTTCGCGACCATCCCGGCCTACCTGAAGGACCTCTTCGGCTCCTTCAACGTGGGCGCCATCCACGGCCGCCTGCTCACCGCCTGGTCGTGCGCGGGCATCGCCGGACCCCTGATCGTCAACGTGATCGCGGACTACCAGCTCGCGGCGGGCTACTCCGGCGCGGACCTCTACACGCTGTCCCTCTACCTCATCGTGGCCGTGATGGTGATCGGCTTCGTGGCGAACATGCTGGTCCGCCCGTTGCCCACGGAGCGGGTCCAGGTGGAGACCGTCACGCCGGAACCGACCCGAGAGGCGGTGTGACCGATGACGGACTCCGACCTTTCGACCAAGGAGAACTCGATGGAACAGAGCACACGTGACCAGGCGTCGAAGGCCGCCGCACTCTTCCTGTGGGTGGTCGTGACCGTTGCTCTGGGGTACGGCGTGGTGCAGACTTCCATCCAGGCGGCCGCCCTGTTCGCCGGTTAGCAGCGGCACACTCGAGCCGCGGTACACCGCTCAGGTACGGAAGGGCCGGTTCCGGACTCCCGGGACCGGCCCTCTCCCGTCCGCTAGTCTTCCACCGTGCCCGCGAAGGTGACCGGCGGGTAGAGCGGCACGAAGTCCTGGTCGTGGAACTCGACGGTGTACTGGATCTGGCTCTCGTCCTCGTCGAGCCAGCAGTCCTCGTCCCAGGCCCCGGACTGGCCCGGTTCGAGGCTTTCGGGCGGGTTGACGCTGTCGCCCAGTCCGGGGGAACCGGACTCCTCCAGAGGATCGCCCACGGCACAGGACTTGGTGACCAGCCCGGTCTGGACGGTCTCCGAGCCCTCGTTGGCCAGCTCGACCGTCCACGAGAGGTAAGGCAGGTCGCCCTCCTCGCCGGTGGCCGGATCGAGGCCGCCCTCCTCCACCTCGCGCTCGAAGGCGGTCAGGCGGATGGAGAGTCCGCCACCGAAGTCGTGGGTCTCGTCCAGGTCCACGGTCACCGTCCCGAACCCGGAATCGGGCCGGTCCCCGTCGTCGTCGGGGAGGGGCTCTCCGGGAAGGGAGTCCTCGGCGCGGGGAGACGGTTCCGCGGGGTCGTGTGCGGCCCGTTGGGCGAACCACCCCGCGCCGAACCCGACGATCAGCGCGACCACCGTCATGGCGGCGGTCAGGATCCAACCGTTCCTGATCATGTACGGGATCCTCCCCAAGCCGGGTGTGTGTGAGCGGCCACCCGATGTCACCGGCGACCGTACCGCAGGTGGCTTCGCACGGGAGAGGACCGACGCCGCACGGTCCGGGCTACGCGCTCGGGCGTAGCAGGGCGATACCGAGAGCTGACGCGCACGGAGGGCCGCTCGCCCAGCATGGGGAGCATGAACCGAAGCCACCGAACAGCCCTGGGCCTCTCCGTCCCCGCCATCGTCGTCTTGGCCCTGCTCGCCGCGCCCCGCGTGGTCCTGCACGACCTCGGCATCATCCACGAGGGGACCTTCGTCAACGCCCTGTTCGTGTTCGTTCCGCCCGTGGTGTGGATCGCGGTGGCGGTGCTGCGGCGGGTGCTGAACCCCTTCCTGACGCTCCTGGCTGTGGGAGCCGTGTACGGGGTGTTCCTACTGCTGGGCCACCAGCTGCTGTGGAACCTGGCCTGGGAGGGGGATCCACCGTCTCTCGGCGGCAACCTGAGCGACCTGTCCCCGGGCGTCCAGGAGGCGATCATGCGGGGTTTCTCGGCCGTGGGAAGCCTGGTCACGGGCACCCTGGTGGGCGCCGCCTCCGGCCTCGTGGCCTGGGGAGTCAGCAAGGTAGCCCGCATCCGCCCCCGCACCCCGGCGGGGTGACCTGGCCCTGGTCAGGCAGGGCGGGACAACCGAGGCGAAGGCTTGGACGTCTCCTCGATACCTATCGCGGAGTGACATGCGCACGTTCAGCATCGCCGCGGCGGCTCCAGCCCTTGCTCTGAGCGCCTGCGCGCCCGAGGTACCTGTCGAAACAGAGGAACCAGAGAGGGAGTTCTTCGTAGAGCCCGAGGAGCGGGAACCGGAACGGGAACCGCGCGAGCCTGAACCCCCCGCGACCGCCACTGACACGGGATCAACGGTGTACCAGCCGCCCGCTCCGCCTCCGGAAGCGGTCGAGGACACGGCCCCGGAGGTAGAGGACCCCTTCTACCGGCCGCCCGGGATGGACCCGTGCGAGGAGAACGCCCACGGGTTCGTGGACAACGACGCCTGCCTGGCACAGAACGGGTACCCCATTGACTGACCTGGCACGTTGGCCTGATCCTCCTCATCGAGGCCGGCCGGGACGCGCACTGGCCTTGGCAGGAGGACGGAGCCTGGCGCTAACCTTGGCGGGTCCCCGCGGACCCCGGCACACCCTGGTTCGTACCGGGTCTGATGGAGGCTCTCAATCCTGGGAAGGATGAGAGACATGGCAGCACCGAGGAAGTACCCCGATGAGCTGCGTGAACGCGCAACCAGGATGACCCTGGAAGCCCGCCGAGAC
>NZ_BAAHAR010000086.1:0-15088 GCF_054777395.1 Nocardiopsis oceani | reverse complement strand
TTGGCCTTGGCGACCAGTTCCGCGACCAGGGCCTCGTCCGACCTGCCAGTATCCGTCTTGACCTGCGTCTTGTCACTCATGGTGCACTCCTACCCTCTTGGAGTTACACCCTTATCTATACAGTCCCCGGCCAGGATCCCGGCCTCGATGATCTGCCGGAACCTACCGGCCTCCGGGCAGTCCTTGGTGTTGCGCTTGTCCACCGCCCTGTCAGCGGTCCGGCACACGGCTACGGCTTCGCCGATCGACAGCAGCCCGGAGTCCAGGCCTTCGCGGGTGGCGGGAAGTTCCTGGGCGAACAGGCGCCGGGCCAGCTCGGCGCGCCCGTTGGCCTCACCCGGGGCCATCCCCACCGAGTGGATCAGCCAGTTCTACACCGACCGCTGCCCGCCCGCCTCCAACAGGGTCCCGGCCGCTTCCAGCTGGGCCAGGCGCAGCAGCATCGAAAGCTGGGCCCGGTCGAAGTCCTCGAACACCTGCGAGACCACGTCCAGGACCTCACCGGCCGCACCCGTCGGAGGCACCTCGGCCATTTCGGAGGCGATCTTTTCCCGGGCAGTGCGCATGGCGGCCACGGCGGGCGTATTGCCCGCTGTGTTCCCGCACTGCCCGAAAGAAGAAGTCATACCCTAAGGATATCAAGAAAGACCCAGAAAGGACCTATCTCGGGGGTGATAAAACACTTACCCGGCCACCACGACCCGCCTTTCCATCCCCCGGAAAGAAGCCTTCCGGGAAAGGGCCCCTGCCCCCTGCCCGCATTCTTGGGCAAAGCGGATAAATGCGGTCCCGCGTGGGAATGATCTTGCCCCTGTCTCCACTCTCGACGGGCGAGGGTGGAGACAGGGGCAAGATCATCGGGGTTTTCGCTGGGCGCATTGACCGGCCGCGACACCCGACCCGTCAACGCTCCGGCGGAGTGGCAGGCATCGGCCGCCAGGCCGACGCAGTTATCGGGCGAAGCCCGAGTATTTCCGCTCGGGCCTCGACCACCCGTCCCCCTTTCCCGATAGCCGCCAACCCGCCGTCGTAGCAGAGCGTGTCAAGGTGGAGCGCCGTTGATGCGCGAAGCGCTCGATGGCGACGACCTTGAGGCGCGTAGCGGAGACGGCCACAATCGGGCGGCGGGAAAGGAGGGCGCCCCTACCCGAAAGGCCACCCAGCACCACCAGGTCAGGAAATCCCAGTCACTAAAGAGCGCTCCTGAAGGTGTGAGGTCAAATAACGGTGGAAAGCGCGGGGGCGATGAAAATTTTAGTCTGTTCCATAGCCGAACACCCCACGGTTTCTGGCGAACCCGGGAACCCGGAGCCGTCGAAAAGACTGCTGATGCTGGAAAGCCGTTGCTGTTGGAAAACCTGTGGCCGCAGGGATGTCGGCATGGGCATGCTGGTGGCTCTGGTCCCACCACGTCGCTCGGGCCTGGCCGCATGCCATTGGCCCCACTGCGTGGCCCTGACACCCACGGAGGAATTCGCGCATGATCAGCCGGATCGACCCGCATGACGGCAACGCCTTCACTGACTGGTACCGGGCCAAACGCGAGGGCTGCCTGTTCGAGCGAGAGGGCGGGGCGATCATCTCGCTGGACGGCCTGCGCGGCATGGTGACCTTGGGCCGTGATGACATGCGGTTCCAGTTGTACGCAGCGTGGGAGGGCGATCGGATCGTGGGCACCCTGATGGTGGAGCTTCCACTGAAGGAAAACCGGCGGCATGCGGAAGTGACCGTCACGGTGTCCCCTGAGCACCGGAACTGCGGGTTGGGAACCCGTCTCCTCGGGGAAGCCGAACGGGTGATGGTTGAGGAGGACCGCATCGTCGCGCTGGCCGAGGTGCCGCTTCCTCGGGGGCGTACCGAGCAGGACTGGCCGGGTGCGCGCTTTGCCGCGAAGCACGGGTTCGAAGTGGGGCAGGAAGAGGACACCCTGACCTTGGACCTGCCCGTCGGGCGGGGCCTCTTGGACGGCCTCCGGCCCGACACCGCCCCTTACCGGTTGCGGGAGTGGACTGGTTCCTGCCCGGACGAGTTGGTCGAGGCGTACGCGCACCTGCGCACCGTCATGGAGCGCGACGTGCCGGTGGGAGACCTGCGGGTCGACCCCGGGCTCTGGGACGTGGCGCGGGTCCGTGCCATGGAGGGGCGCCGCGCCGCGGTGGGCACGATCACCTTGATCACAGCCGCGGAGGCGCCTTCGGGTGAACTCGTCGGATTCACCGTCCTCTTCCTGCCCACGGTCCCGGGACTGGCCTACCAGGAAGACACCCTGGTCGTGGGGGAGCACCGGGGCCGCCGCCTCGGTATGGCGCTGAAGGTCCACAACTTGGAACGCCTGGCCGGTGAGTACCCGGACCGGTCGCTGGTGCGTACCTGGAACGCGGTGGACAACCGCCACATGCTCGACATCAACCTGGCCCTGGGCTTCCGGTTCGAGGAGCGCTTCCTCGAACTCCAGCGCACCGGCGGCTGAGGGCCCACTGCCGGGCTCAGGCTGGGTGCCTCCGGCTCCAGGACGGGTGTGCGCCGCCGAAATCCGGGTCGTCGGGCGGCCAGGGGGCGTACTCCAGTGCGCAGTCGGCAGCCAACCGGATCGCCACGTCCCGCACTTCCAGCTGGGACTGCCAGTGCCCCGGAAAGACATGTACCCCGTGCCGGGCGCCGACCAGGTTCCCGCACAGCGCCCCGAGGGAGTCGCTGTCCCCGGAGTGGTTGACCGCCAGCAGCAGGGAACGCCGTCCGACCTTCGGCAAGGCTCTGCGGTCAGTGGCCGGTGCGCCCTGGGCAGCTTCTTCCGCCGCGTACGGGTCGTCGGCGTGCAGGGCCACGCACACCGCCACGGCGAGAGCTTCCTCGGAGGTCCAGCCGTCGCCGAGCTCCGAGAGGTCCGCGGCGGTCGGGACGCCCCGGGCCGCAACCGACACCGCCTTGTCCAACGCGCTGGAGACCTCTTCGTGGCCCTCCCTGTCCTCCAGGGCCCCTCTTCCCTCGGACAGCGCCTGCTCCAAGGGCGCGCCCCGGACCAGCCCCCACACGGTCGCCGAGAACACGCCCGCCGCCAGGTGCGCGGTCCGGTGCCCGTGCGTCAGCGCCGCGACCCGCTCGGCCATGTCGAAGGCGCTGTCGATGCTCCCGGTTCCGAACCCGCACGGGGCGGCACGCACCACGGCGGCGCACCCCTTGGAGTTGTTGACCGGTTCCGCCACCGTCCCCAAGGGGACTCCCGGGCGCTTCCGCTCGGCGGCCCGGCGCAGCGCGTCCACGGTAGCGGCGCTGTGCCCGCGCCGGGCGTGCATGGCCGTGTTTCCGAACGGCCACCCGTGGTGTGATCCCTGAGGGGGAATGTCCACTCCCTGGGTGCTCAGCCATTCGAGGCACAGCATCTGGACGACCCCGGGGCCTGCCCCGCCGATCCCCTTCGACCGTTCCCGGATGGAGGCCCGGACGAGCGCCTCGGCAACGCGCAGTGTCAGCTGGGTCTCGTCGGTGACCGCCCCGATCCCGTAGGAGCCCTCCGCGTAGTCGGTGAGGCCGTCGCCGCCGTACCGCTCCCGGATCTGGTCCAGCCCGAGGCCCTCGATGGGTGCGCCGAGGGCGTCACCGATGGCGCCGCCGAGCAGGCAGCCGGTCAGGAGGTCGGGAAGGGGAGAGGGGTTGCGCATTGCTGGATGCTAGGGCCCTTCCCTGTCTCCCACAAGCCTGACGCTGCCGGGCTTTCCGGCCTTGGGAAGATCCGCGGACAGACTCTGGTTGGTGCCGGGTGTGTGTGCCGGCTGAGTGCGGAGAGGGGAACAGGGAGCCTATGACCGAGCGTGTGGTTCTGGGGATCTGCGGGAGTCTGCGTCAGGGGTCGTACAACGCGGCGCTGCTGCGGCTGGCGGAGCGGGTCCGCCCGGAGGTGCCGGTGGTCGGCGCGGACCTGGCCGGACGGCTGCCGCTGTTCAACCCGGATGTCGAAACCGACGAGGCCGCCTGGCCCGATGCGGTGCGCGAGTTCCGGGAGCTCGCCGCCCGAGCGGACGGTGTACTGATCGCCACCCCCGAGTACGCGCACGGTCCGGCCGGTGTCACGAAGAACGCGATCGACTGGTTGGTGGGCTCCGGCGGCCTGGTCGGGAAACCGACCGTGCTGATGAGTGCCTCTCCCGGCCAGGCGGGCGGGATGCGCGCCCACACCCCGCTGATGCCGACCCTGACGCTGCTCGGCGCGGTGCTGGTGGACTGCGTGGTGGTCTCGCGTGCGGGCGCTCGGACGGACGCGGCGGGGGAGTACGAAGATCCCGCCGTCGTGGATCGGATGGGTCTGGCGATGGGTGAGTTCGTGGACGCGCTCGCCTACTCGGACCGCAAACGGATGGCGGAGGGTCTCATCGGCTGGTGACCCAGGTGCCGTCGGCAGAACGCTCACGGGTTCCTTCACAGCGTCCCTTGGCGGGAGGATGCGTTTCATGAGTGATCCTTCCGCTGACGTGACCGGACGGCTCCCCCAGGCCGGTTCCCCCGACACTGACCCGGCGAGCCCGTCCACCGCGTCCTCTCCGCGTGGCCTCGTCGACGCTCTCGACCGCTGGGCGCGGGACACCCTCTGGGTGGACTGGCTCGAACTCGCCGGTTCCCTCGGGCGCGGCGGGGGCGACGCGCTCTCCGACGTCGACGCCGGGCTGGGCCTGGGCGCGGGGGAAGGGGTCGAGGAGCGCTGCGAGCAGGTGCTCGCCGCGGTCCTGGCGTTCGCTCCGGTGGCCGCCTCGCACGTGCAGAGGTGGGGTGAGAGGGCGGCGCACCTCATCGTGATGTACCGGGACGGTGGGCAACTGTCCCTGGTCGTGTCCCCCGGTGAAGCACGGCCCGGTCTGCCGCCTCAGGCGGTGGCTCTGCTCGACCGCTCCGGGAGGCTCGCCGACGACCTGCCGAAGGAGCGTTGGGACCCGGACGGGGAGACGGTTCGGGAGTGGGCCTTCCTCGCGTGGGTCGCGGTGGGTGACGCCGCCCGGCACGCGCACCGCGGGCGCCCCTGGCGGGCCCTGCGTTCCCTGACCGAGGCGAGGGAAGAGGTGTGGAAGCTGTGGGCCGACCGGCTGGACCTGGTCTTTCCCCAGTTCGGAGCGGTGACGGTGGAGAACGCGGATGCCGAATCGCCACCCGGGATCACGGCCACCCATCCGGCTACCCTGGAGCCGGACGCCCTGTTGGCCGCGGCCGCCGCCATGGCCCGGGTCCTGCGCGGGGTCGGCGCCCCCGCACCGGACGGACTCGCGGCGGTGGTGGAGGCCAGGTTGGCCCTCCTGTCCCGTATGCGGTCCCTCAAGGGTTGACCAACGCCTTTCTGCCTGGTCAGGGCGTGTGCGTTTGGTCACGGAGACTGGGCTCCCGGGCTAACCCTGATTTAACATCGGGAAAATAGGAAATACGGGTCGTCCGTCCCGTGTTGCCGGAAACAGCCCTGTCCGCAGTATGCAAAGGACCCTCATGCGCCGCGCCACCCTCGCCGTCCCCGCCGCCCTGGCCCTGTTCGCGGCGACCGCCTGTGGCGCCCCCTCCGAGAACTCCTCGGACGACGCTGCGGAGACCCTCGCCGTCGGCGCCACCGCCGTCCCCGCGGGCGACATCCTCGAGTACATCGATGCCGAGCTGGCCGCCGACGCCGGGCTCGACCTGGAGATCCACGAGTACTCCGACTACATCGCGCCCAACGCCGCGCTCGCCGAGGGGCAGCTGGACGTGAACCTCTACCAGCACGAGCCGTTCCTGCTGGAGTACAACGAGGGCAACGACACCGACCTCGTCGCCGTCGACCAGATCTACCTGCCGCCGCTCGGCCTGTACTCCAACGTCGTCGACGACCTCGACGACCTGGAGGAGGGCGCCGAAGTAGCGCTGCCCAACGACCCCACCAACGAGTTCCGCGCGCTGCTCCTCCTGGAGGAGGGCGGCCTGATCACCCTCGACGAGGGCATCGAGGAGGCCACCTTCAGCCTCGACGACATCGAGGAGAACCCGCTCGACCTCGAGTTCCAGGAGGTCGAGGCGGCCCAGCTGCCGCGCTCGCTGGACGACGTCGACGCCGCGATCGTCAACAACAACTACGCGCAGGAGGCCGGTCTGGACTTCGAGGAGGACTCGATCCTGCTCGAACAGGTCGACGGCAACCCGTACGTGAACGTTCTCGCCACCCGCGCCGACAACACCGACGACGAGCGGATCGACACCCTCCTCGAACTGCTGACCTCCCCGGAGACGGTCCAGTACATCGAGGTGGAGTACCAGGGCAGCGTCATCCCGGCCACGGCCGAGTAGCACCCCCTCGGAGGTCTCAGGGCGCCGAGAGAAAGGCGTCCACGGCGTCCAGCCAGGCCTCGGGCCAGTCCACGTGCGCCATGTGCCCGGCGCCCTCCAGAACCACCGCCTGTGCGTTCGGCAGGAGGGCGGCCGCGCGCTCGGCGAAGGTGGCGGGGAAGGCCATGTCCTCCCGGCCGTGCAGGAACAGCAGCGGAGCACCGAGCTCGCGCAACCGTTCGGGGCCGTCCGACGGCCTCGGTGAGTCCAGCGATCCGGCCATCAACGCCGTCCACCAGTCGGCCGACCAGGAGACGCGGTCGAGCAGGGCCAGGTAGGCGGGGCGCTGCTCCGGGGTGTGGACGTTGGCCGGTGCCCCCGCGACGGCGGCCTCCCTGACCAGGTCGGGCCCGGTCAGGGAGGAACCGGACCACACCCTGCTCTCCGCGGCGCGCAGGGCGGCCCGTTCGGGCCACGGGCCGAAGTCGGCGTCGGTGACCGGCCACAGGGTGCTCGACGCGACCACGGTCCGACGCGCCCGCCCGGGCGCGTTCAGGAGGACGCGCTGCGCGATCTGCCCGCCGCTGGAGAAACCGAGCAGGTCGAACCGGTCCAGCCCGAGCCGGTCGGTGAGGGTGAGCAGGTCGTCGGCGGCGGACTCGAACGAGTACCCGTCGGGGCCCAACCCCCGGGTGGACCGGCCACAGCCCCGCAGGTCCGGTAGGAGCACGGGGCGGCCCAACCGGTCCAGGGGCTGGCGCAGGTAGCTGTGGTCCCAGTCCGGGCCGCCGTGGACCACCAGCAGCGGGGTGCCGTCGGGAGGCCCGAGCGCCGAGCAGAACAGGGTGACCTCGGGGCTCTCCTGGACGGTGACGAACTCTCCCATACCCAGAGTCTGGCAGCACCCGCCCTCGGGACCACCGTCACCAGGCGTCGAACGTGGCTCCCCCGTCCGTCGAGCGGGCCACGTGGAGGTCGGCCACCACGATCACCTGGTCCTCGTCCGCGTGCAGCGCCTCCGGATTGCCCTCAAGCGCACCGGTCCGCTCCCATCCGGCGCCCGCGTCGTCGCTCCGGTACACGCCGCCGTCCACGGCGACCCCGAAGACCGTGTCACCCCCGGGCACCCAGTCGACCAACGCCAGCGGGGGAGCGCCCTCCACGGGCTCGAAGGCAGCGCCGCCGTCGGTGGACCGCACCGGCCCCTGCTCCGTGGTGGCCAGGACGGTCTCGCCGTCGTCGGCCACGGCCAGGGCGAAGGCCTCCACCCCCGGATCCAGGTCCGTCCACCGGGTTCCGTCCTCGGTGGCGCGGAGCGCACCGTCGAAGCCGATCACCAGGTCGTCCGCGGACGTCAGCGCGTGGAAGTCGGACTCACCTGCCAGGGACAGGGCTTCCCAGCTCTGCCCGGCGTCACGGGTCTCGATCAGCCCGACCGGATCGGGCATGTCCGTGTCGCCCTCGGGGTGACCGCTAGCCAGGTAGTGCCCGGGCCCTCGAACGGTGAAGCCCATGAGGTCGATCTCGGGGCCGACGTGGCCCGGTACGGTCGCCTCCCGGGTGAGCCGGTCCGGTGCCGGCACCGTGTACAGCCCTTCGTGCGTGGCCACCAGGACCTCCCCGGACTCGGGGTCCACCCCGACCCCGTGCACGTGCTGTGCGGTCTCGGGCAGGGCCACGCCGGTGTTGTTCACGGCCCCTTCCTCGGCGCCGACTCCGGCCTCCGCGTGCACGCTCTCCTCCGGTTCCCCGCACGCCGTGACGGCGGCGAGCAGTCCCGCCGCGGCGAGCACGGCGGTGGTTCGGGTGCGGGTTCGTGTTCTGCTGCGCATGGGTCTCTCTCTGCCTCTCGTGCCCCACCTTGATCTCACATCGCGTCAGGGGCCGACACCCGTGTTCCAGCATTGCCCGGGACTTGGCCCGCCAGCCTGGTGCCTCCCTCGGGCACCCGCGGCGTCGACCGTTTCGGCGCCGCGGGCGAGACCCCGAAGGGCCTCGGTCACCGGAGGGCTGGGGCCACGGGGCGGCCCCGGGGGTCAGTGGTCCGAGTGGCCGTCGTCGTCAGCGTCCCCGCTGTCCGAGTCCCCGCCCCCGGGACTCTGGTCCCCGGGCTCCTCGATACCCAGCAGCCGGTGCATCTCCTCGATCTCGCGCTCCTGGGCGTCGATGATCTCCTCCGCCAGGTCGCCTGCCTCGAGGTTGACCCCCTCCTCGATCTGCGTTTCGGACATGTCCACGGCGCCTTCGTGGTGCAGGACCATGAACTCGAGGAAGAGGGTGTCGAAGGCGTCGCCCCTGGCGGTCTCCAGCTTGCCCATCTGATCCTCGGTGAGCATGCCGTCCATCTCACTGTGGTCCATGCCGTGCTCCACCTCGGCCTCCCAGCCGTCGAGCAGGGCTTCCATCTGCTCGATCTCCGGCCCCTGGGCGTCGCGGATCTCCTCCGCCAGCATGAGGACCTCCTCGCCCGCGCGGGTGTCGGCGAGGTCGGCCATCTCCACGGCCTGCTCGTGGTGGGGGACCATCATCTGGGCGAAGTGCACGTCCGCTTCGTTGAACTCGGTGGTCTGCTGCCCGTTCTCCGGTGCCGTGGCCGGGGTGTCCTCGGCCCCGTTGCCGCAGGCCGCGGCGAACAGGCCGGTGGCGAAGGCGGCGGACGCCGCGGTCAGGGCACGCTTGCGCAGGGTCATGCCTGCTTCCTCTCTGGTTTCTCCTCGCCGCGCGGGAACCGGGTCCGGCGCGGCCGTTTCGGTACGTCCGAGCGGAGCCGGGTCCGGCTCCGCGGGCATCTAGATGCGGAGCACCTGTAACCGGGAGAGAGAGGGTTCGTCTGGGACGGAGGGCGGCGGTGGGGGCGGGCGCCGAACCGGCGCCGAAGGGTTCAGGAACGGGCCGGGCCAGCGGTGGAAGGCCACAGCGGCCACGCCCAGCAGTACGACGGAGAAGGCGCCGAGGGTCAGGCACACCGAGGTCGGGTCCAACTCGGGCAGTGCGGTGCCGTGGTCTGCCGCGTGGGCGCTGTCAGCCGCCTTCCCCGAGGGCTCAGCGGAGGTGTTGGCGTGCGCGGAGGCGCTGGCAGGGGCGGGGGCTGTGGAGGCGTGAGCCTCGTGTTGCAGGTGCCCAAGGGTGTGCATCGCCCCGAATCCGAGCAGCAGTACCGTGAACAGCAGGATCCGGACCCAGGCGGGCCCCCTGCGGCGTAGGCGCGGCTCGGACGGTGACATGTCGCCACCATACCCCTACCCCGATGGGGTACCTCAGCGGGTGACGCTTGCGGAACGCCCATTGACACCGTGGTCTCGGCCTATATACGTTCCGGGAACATACCGTCTGGTCGGTTAAATCCTAGGTGGGTGCCCATGAGTTTCAACCTTGCGACGATCCTGCAGGAATCACGACAGGCCAACCCGGACAAACCCCTCTGCCACATCAACGACCTGGAGTTCAGTTACGCCCAGGTCGACGAGATCTCCGGCCGGGTCGCCACAGCGCTTCTCGACCTGGGCCTGGAAGCGGGAGACCGCGTCGCCGTCCAGCTGCCCAACCTCCCCCAGTTCCTCTTCACCTATTTCGGGATCATCAAGGCGGGCCTGGTCCTGGTCCCCCTGAACCCGCTCCTCAAAGCATCCGAGACCGCCTACCAGCTGAGCGATTCGGGGGCGCGGGTGTTCGTGACCTTCGAGATGTTCGCGGAGGAGGCGGTCCGGGCGGTCGAGCTGATCGAGTCCGCTGAGAAGCCGCGTACCTACGTGGTGAACCTGCCCGGCAACGACGAACGCCCGGAGGGCACTCGGCACTACGACGAGCTCTACTTCGCCGAGGACATCGGGGAGCCCGTGTCCACCGGCTCGGACGACACCGCCGTGCTCCTCTACACGAGCGGCACGACCGGCAAACCCAAGGGCGCCGAGCTCACCCATTTCCAGCTGTACATGAACTGCACCGTGGGCGGCGAGGTCTTCGAGTTCCGCGACGACGACGTCGGCCTCGCGGTCCTGCCCCTCTTCCACATCTTCGGGCTGTCCAGCGTGCTCAACGTGGCGGTGCGCTTCGGCGGGACTGTCGCGCTGGTACCCCGTTTCGAGATCGCCGCGGCGGTGGAGGCGATGGAGCGGCACCGGTGCACGATCTTCGCCGGGGTGCCGACCATGTACCAGGAGCTGCTGAACACCGATACCTCTGACCGCGACCTCTCCGCCTTTCGCGTGGGGGTGTCCGGCGGCGATTCGATGCCGGGCGAGGTCATGCGGGACTTCGAGGAGAAGTTCCCCGGCGTGGTGGTCCTGGAGGGGTACGGGCTTTCGGAGACCTCAGCCGGGGCCACCTTCAACATCAGCGCCGAGCAGCGCAAGGTCGGTTCCATCGGGAAACCGCTCTGGGGGGTGGGGGTGCGGATCGTGGACGACGAGGACCGGCCCCTCCCGCCCGGGCCCGACCACGTCGGGGAGATCGTGGTGCGCGGCCACAACGTGATGAAGCGGTACTGGAACCGTCCCGAGGCCACGGAGGAGGCCCTGCGCGGCGGCTGGTTCCACACCGGCGACCTGGGCTACGCCGACGAGGAGGGGTACCTGTTCGTCGTCGACCGCAAGAAGGACCTTGTGATCCGGGGCGGGTACAACGTCTTTCCGCGTGAGGTCGAGGAGGTCCTGTACGAACACCCTGAGGTCACCGCTGCCGCGGTGATCGGGCGCGCCGACGAGCGTCTGGGCGAGGAGATCGTGGCCTGCGTGTCCCTGGCCCCGGACGCCAAGGCCGCAGAGCCGGACCTGGTCGCCTTCTGCAAGGAACGGCTGGCCGGCTACAAGTACCCGCGCGAGGTGCTGATCATGGACGAGCTGCCGGTCGGCCCGACCGGCAAGATCCTCAAGAAGGAGCTGCGCTCCGGTTCCAAGGGCTCCTGACACGGGGCGCCCGGCACACGGCGCTCAACACACGAGGGGCCGGTGCACTGGGAGGTGCACCGGCCCCTCGCACGCTCTTCGGAACGGGCCGTTCCCCGGAGGTTCAGCCCGCATCGTGTGCCTAGGGCGAGTGCTCCGGAGCGCTCGCGCGGCTCTCGTTGTGGAGCCGGTCCAGGGCGGTCACGTAGTAGGTGGTGTCCGAGTCACCGGGCGCGGTGAACGCCGCGGCCCCGTCGTCGTCCGCGCGCACCGTCCCGAGCATGTTGCGCGGGTCCTCGATACCGCACTTGGCCTGCTCACGGTCGGGCTCGCCGTCGAAGGCGTACACCGCGTAGTAGGTGGGCGCCGCACCGGGACCCGGGGTGATGGCCAGGTCGGTGCCGTCCGCACCGTCCTCCGCGCTCACCTCCGGCGGGGGCGGCACGGTCCCGCCGAGGTCCTCGTTGACCGGAACGAGGGCCGGGCTGGAGTAGTGGTCCTCGACCAGGATCTCCATGGCCTCCTGCGCGTTGGTGCGCAACGAGGTGGCGCTGAAGTAGACGTCACCCTGGACACCGGGGTAGTCCTGGTTGAAGTCCAGGTGGCTGGAGAGCTCGTTCGGGTCGGACCAGGCGCCCTCGTCGCCCACCTTGTAGGCGGCCTGACCGATGTAGAGGTGCGTTCCGCTCTCCGCGGCGACCTGCTCCCACCAGGGGACGAGGACCGCGTAGTCGGCGATCGGCAGCCCGATTTCCCAGTAGACCTGCGGGTTGATGTAGTCCAGCCAGCCTTCTAGGACCCACTTGCGGCTGTCCGCGTACTGCTCGTCGTAGGACTCGGAGCCGTCCGTGTCGGAGCCCTCGGGGTCGGTGCTGGAGTTGCGCCAGATGCCGAACGGACTGATACCGAACTTCACGTGCGGCTTGACGGCGTTCACGCCCTCGCTCATCTCCCGCACCATGAGGTCGACGTTGTCGCGGCGCCAGTCCTCGATGTCGTCGAAGCCCTCCCCGTACTCGGCGAAGGTGTCCTCGTCCGGGATCTCCAGGTCGTCGACGGGATACGGGTAGAAGTAGTCGTCGAAGTGCACCCCGTCCAGGTCGTAGTTCTCGACCGAGTGCATCATCGCCTCGATCACGAACTCGCGGGCCTCGGGGATACCCGGGTTGTAGTAGAGGAGTCCGCCGTACTCGAACACCCAGTCGGGGTTCTGGCGGGCCGGGTGGTCCTCGACCAGGGCGTCGAGGTCGTCGTGCATGGCGACCCGGTAGGGGTTGTACCAGGCGTGGAACTCCAGGTTCCGGGCGTGCGCCTCCTCGACCGCGAACTCCAGCGGGTCGTATCCGGGGTCGCCGCCCTGCTCGCCGGTGAGCCACTCGGACCACGGCTCGTGCGGTGAGGGCCAGAAGGCGTCCGCCGTAGGCCTGATCTGCACGAACACCGCGTTGAGCCCGTCCTCGACGGCCTCGTCGTACAGGTCGGTCAGGTCGGCCTGCTGTTCCTCGGGGCTCTGGCCCTGCTCGGACGGCCAGTCGATGTTCTCCACGCCCGCGATCCACGATGCCCGCATCTGGTGCTTGGGCGGCGCTTCGGGGTCGGTTTCGCAGGCACCGGTGCCCTCGGGCTCGGGTTCGGCGGCCGCCTGCGGTGCGTGGAGCAGGGCGGCGGTCAGCGCGGCCGCGCAGGCTCCGGCCAACAGCGCGGTGCGGGGGGCGGGTCTGCGTGGGGCGGCGGTGCGGGGGATCGGAACCGGGGGGCCGTCGGTGGGTGTTCCTGGTCGGTTCCGGTGCGAGTACGCCAAGGTTGCTCCTTCAGGCTTCTGTCGTACGGGCAGGGGCCGGACATGCCGTTCTGGCACCGTCCGGCGATCCCTGTGCGACGGTCAGCTTGGGCTTAGGAGAAAACCTTCATGATTTGCCCGCCGAATGCAACACTCCTACGCGAGGTTGGTGCGGATGGGCGAAATAGGAATTTTTTAAGCGGGAATCCTTTTTATGGTGAATTTCCGCGTCCGATTGGCGGGGTTTCCACCCCTGACCACCTATTTTCCAGTTGCCGCTTTCCGCTAACACGCGCGATCGACTGATTCTGCGAGGTCCTGCCTCCGCGATCGCGCCCTAGTCGTCCAGAGGGCTGGCGAGGAGCAGCCCGGCCCCGGTGGCCGTGCCCGCGCCGATCCCGTTCAGACACAGCTCCTGGAGCGCCTCACTGTCCTCGACGACGGCCTCACCGATGAAGTGGTATCGGGCGGGACGGCCGCCCAGACGCTTCCACTTCGCTATCGTGATGCGCGCCGCTCCGGCCAGCTTCTGGTCCAGCCAGTCGTCGAACGCCTCCTCGGGCAGGGGCACCCGCTTGCCCCGGGAACGCGGCTTCTCGGCGGTGGACTCCCCTTCCCGCCGTGCCGTGGGCGCGCTGATCAGCTCCCAGCGAATCGTCTCACCCTCCGGATACCGGGACATGGGCTGGATCGACGCAGAGACCGCGCCGGGAACCTTCCCCCAAGCGGGGGCGGTGTCGGAACTGACCACCAGCGTGGTCGGGGAGGTACGCGCCCACAGCACACGGGCGTCGGAGTCGGGGTCGGGGTCGACCGCTTTGCGCACGGCCCGCCCCATGATGGCCCACTGGTCCATGCCGGTGCTGCGCTTGGGATCGAGGCTGATACGGGACAGGTACAAGGAGTTCCGATCTGGGTCACCCCCGCCGACGCGGGGCGCGTTTTCGAGCACGGACCGCCGAGGGTCACGGCTGCACGTGGTGGACGTTTCACTCTATGAGGAACGGGCCCCTGGTCAGCCCGGCCCCGCCCCGTCCCGCGGCCTTGACGGCCGCAACGCGGTGGGACGGGACGGGCCCAACCGCCTGGGTTCATTCCCAGGTCATGTGGAGGGCGTGCTCGAAGTCGGTGTACCCGGCGCGTTGGAAGGCGGCGGCCATGGGGGTGTTCCCCAGGTCCGTGGCGGCCCTGACCCGTGGCATGTCCAGGCCTGCGAGCACTCGGGTGCCCTCGGCGAGGATGTCGTCGATGTACCCGTTGCCCCGGTGTTCGGGCAGGACCGCGAGGTAGCCGATCACCGGGTTGTAGTGGTTGTGGCCGGGGGTGACGAACCCGACGGGGGTGCCGTCGGGCATTGTCGCGACCCGCCACCAGTCGCGCGGGCTGGTGTACTGGGCCAGCTCGTCCCCGAAGTGCCGCTCCGCTTCCTGGCGAGCGGTCGAATGGGCGAGGTTCGCACGGTTGTGCGCGTCCAGAGTTCCGGCCAGTGCGCGGGTCATCAGGCCGAGGATCTCCTCGTCGTCCCTGACCCGGCGGAACAGCAGGCGTCCGCTCGGAGGCGGAACCGGTGTCCCGGGTCGCCACTCCAACCGCAGGCGCTCCACGAACAGGCGCGCACCGGTCCGTTCCAGGGCTTCACGGCGCTCCAGGACCGCCCGTTCTGTGGCCGGGTCCGTGCGCCAGTCGCGCGGTACGTACCGGTTGTGGTCGGGCGGTCGCGTCCCCGGGGTCAGGACGCTGGCCATGGCGGTGCGCAGCAGCCGCTCCGCGGTGTGCACACGCAGGGACGCCTCTGCGGTGCCGCCTCCTGATCCGTCGTCGATGTCGAGGATGTCCAGCAGGAACGGTGTAGTGCTCTCCGGCGACCCCCACCAGGCTGCCCGGGCGAGGAGCCGGTCGCCGCACAGGGCGACCCACAGCCACTCGGGGCGCCGCCGTCCGGCGTCGAGGTCTTCTGCGATCTCGTGGTTGAGGCCGTAGGGGAGCCGGTTGAAGAGGCCGAGTTCAGCGCGTCCGGTGATCGGGCGCTGAATCGCCCTGGGTGTGATGGAGACTCGAATCCTTGGATAGGTTGAGTCCGTTATGTCGAAGCGTTACCCCACTGAACTGCGTGAACGCGCCGTGCGCCTGGTCCAGCAGAGCCGGGGCGACTACG
>NZ_BAAHAR010000085.1:0-16316 GCF_054777395.1 Nocardiopsis oceani | reverse complement strand
GCCCGTACCGCACAGCGCCTGCTGGCCATGGCCGCGGCGATCTGGCACAACTGGGAGACCAACGCCCCCGTCAAGCGGTCCCTGATCGCCTACGACCACTGAAGACATCGGACTCAATCATCTAGGGCGTCGACGGTGCTCAGATCGGTGTCGGATGGGTCGGGCCGGTCGACGGCGTCATTGGCGTAGATGCTCTTGAGGGTGTGGTCCATCAGGCGGTGGGGTGAGGTGTCGCCCGAGTCGATGGCGGCCAGCAGTGTTCGGGCGGTCGCGACGGGCAGGCCCCCGACCTCGGTGAGGGCCCCCACGAGCCGCAGCCGCCGCAGGTGGCTCTCGTCGTAGCGGGCCTGGTTGGGGCTGGTGAGTTCGCCCCGGTGGAGGAGCCCCTCCCGTACGTAGTACTTGATGGTGGGTACGGAGACCCCTGAGTGCTCGCTCAGTTCCGATATGCGCATGCCGTCCCTTCGCTTGCGGATGCCCCTTGCTTCCGCCGTGCACTTTATGGATAGTTGAGTTATCCGTAATGGATAGTGAATGTATCCATGCGAAGAGTTCTCATGTTATCCTTCCGGGCCGCCTACGACTGGCACCGCCCACTCATGGCGACCGCCTGCCTCTGTGCCCTCCTCCTCGCCATGAGCGTCGCCGGTGCCGCCGTCGACGACCGCGTCATCAACGGTGAGGCGGCCTGGCTGAAGCCGGCCAAGTTCGCACTCTCCCTCGTCATCTACAACGTCACCCTCGCCTGGCTGCTGTCGCTGGTCACCAGCTGGCGGCGCTTGGCCTGGTGGCTCGGCACGGTCATCGCCGCGGTGGCCGTGGCCGAAAGGGCCGTGATCTGGTTTTGGGCGGTGCAGACCCCGTCCTTCAGGGCGGGGATAGCCGCCCCCGCCCAGACCGACGAGTTCCCCGAAGGCGCTCCGGGCGTCGTCGGCGCGCACACGGTCGGCCTGGCGGACGGGGCCCGGGCTTCCCCTGGTGGGTTGGAGTGCCGTCGGCGGCGACCTGCGGGTCGGCCACTTCGTCGGCATCCACGGACTCTAGGTCATGGTCCTGCTCGTCCTGGCGCTGGTCGCCCTCTCGAACCGGCTGCCCCGTCTGCGCCACGACGACACGCGCCGCCGCTTCGTGGCCGTTGTCGGCGCTGCGTACACGGGGCTGACCGTGCTCACCGTGTGGCAGGCCCTGCGCGGCTAGCCCGTGATCGCCCCCGATGCGCTCACCCTCGCCGCCGCGGGGGCGCTCGTGGCGCTCACCGCACTGGGGCTGCTGTGGGCGCTGCGCGTATCATCCGGACAACCGGATGAGGAGGAAAGAGTGCGGCTCAAGCTCGATCTACACGACATCTTCAACAAGGGGCGGAGTATCGACCAGGCCCTGAACGACATCATGGACGAGGCCGAGCAGAAGAAGGCCAAGACCGTGGAGATCATCCCGGGCAAGGGCTCCGGCCAGTTGAAGAAGCGGGTGCTGCGCTTCCTCGACCGCAAGGACGTGAAGGCGCGCTACCACCGGGTCGAGAAAGATTCCAAAAACTTTGGTCGCCTGTGGGTCCATTTTCGTCACTGAAGCGGGCACGGTCGTGGCTCTTATGGCTCGGCGTTTGCTGGACATGCCGTAATACCCGTATTACGATCTTGGTATGGCAAAGGTCAGAATCAGTATCAGTCTTGATCCGGACGAGGCCGAGCGCGTCAGGTCACACGCGGACCGGGCGGGGATGGACGTGTCGTCCTACTTCGTCAACGCCGCGATCCGGCAGATGGCCGATGCCGATCTGGCCGAGGCGGAGTTCGCGGACGTCGACGCGCTGATCGCTGACGCCGAAGAGCGAGCCGAGCATCACGAGCCCCTCGATGAGGCTGATGGTGGCTCTCTGAGTGCGGGTGAGAGCCGTGAAGTGGACGAGGCGATGCGTCTTGTCTACGGCTCTGGGGAACCCCGGCCCCAAAGCCGGGGCGAGGTGGCATGAGTCCTCGTGTGCCCGTCTACGACACGGGGATGCTCATAGCTCTGGCCGCGCGCAAGGCCAAAGCGGTGCGGATGCATCAAGGTCTTGGGCGATCCCCGCACCGGCCGGTGGTTCCCGGCCCCGTCCTGGCCCAAGTGTGGCGTCCGGACCCAGCGACCATGTACTCCATGAGTGCGGCTCTGAAGGAGTGCACGGTGCCCCAAGCCAGGTCGTCTCCTGCTGCGCTGCGGCCCACGAACGCGGGGCAGCCGGAGTGCCTGGCGTGCGCTTGCGCTCCGGACGTCACCGACTGGCGACGCATTGGTGCGATGTTGGGCGTGGCAGCACTTCCCGGGAAGAAGCGCCCGGACGCGGTGGACGCTCTCGTCGCCTGGACCGCCGCGAAACACCGCAGTGCCGTGGTGTTCACGAGCGACCCCGGGGACATCGCCGCCTATGTGGACGCGATCGGTGTTGATGATGTCCACCTGGTCACGGTGTGAGCCCCAGCGCCCTGAGATCAGCCTTCCGAAAGTGCACGAACCAAAGTGCTTGGGCCGCCTGTTCGTGCAATTCAAGCACTGATGGCTTCGACATGGCCGAGAAATAGGCGATGACCGGGACCGCGCGCCTGAGGTCGGCGTCCCTGGGCCGCGGGACGGGCCCGAACCACGGCGCGCAGGAGTTCCCCGAGTAGGAGCGGATCCCGCGGCCTCGCGGCAGACACCACGGTGACGGAAGTTCCCCCAACTCCGGTTGGCTGTGCCCCCGGAAGTCCTCTCCCGGGGGCACGACCAAGCGACTGTACGGGCTACCACCAGGGGAAGTGGGTCTCCAACGCGGTGGTGCGGGACTCGTGCGCGTCCTCGGGCCGGATGTAGCCCTCGTGCTGAGCCTCGTTCACGGTCTCGAGCACCTGGGCGGCGTACCCTCCCCGGCGCGGGTACAGCTCCCGCAGGGTCTCGTCCTCGAAGGGGACGTGGGCACCCAGCAGGACACAGAACGGGTCGCCGGTGTTGTCGCCGTGGTTGAGCGCGGTGGCGACCTCGTGTTCCACCAGCCTGATCCCGCCGAGTTGGTTGTCGTGCTCGTCACGGCTGGCCGTCGTGGCGTCGTCCCACTCCAGGCGCGGTGCCACCGGCGGTGCGGTACCGTCCTCGATCCAGTCGATGGTGTGGTCGTAGGCCGCGTTCAGCACGTAGTGGAACGGAACCTGGCTGAACGGGGGCAGGTCGCACTGCTGCGGTTCGGTCGCCGGGTTCTCCCGGGCGATGAGTGGGGCGAAGGTGAGGTACTCGGTGTGGCCGACGTGGGCGGTCCCGGCGACCTCCCAGCGACGGAAGTGCTCCGAGTCAGGCTCCTGGCTCTCGGCCCTGGCCCGGACGTCGGTCTCCGCCATGAGCCGCATGACCGGTGTGGCGCTCTCGTCCAGCGCCGTGGGGGCACCGTGGATCATGAAAGCGTCGACTGCCTCGTGGTGGGGGTGGAACCGGTTGTGGTACTCGGACAGGTAACGGGCCGACTGGGAGTGCCCGGTGGCGATGATCGTGCCGACGTCGAAGCCGGGCAGCGGGTCGACACCCAGCGGTGAGCGGAGAGCCCTCGCGGTCTGGGAGTAGATGTCGAACGCGGGGGCGTCGAGCAGTTCCGCACCCCCTACGGTCAGGTCACCGTAGCGGTCGGGGTCCCAGGAGCGGAGGGCGTCGACCCCGACCCGCTGGGCGGAGAGCCCCACCCAGACGTGTCCCTCATCCATGAAGTAGTCGTGGGACAGGAACCAGTCGATCTCGATGTCGTGGCCGAAGCTGACGTTGTTCCACTCCAGGAAGGTGCTGCCGCTGAAGTCGTCGGCCTGTGCCGGACGGCGGACGACCATCCGGGTGAGGTAGGGGGTGGTTCCGGCGTCGGGGTGTTCGGCGGTGCCCTCGAGGAGGAACTCCTCCTCGACGTAGTCGTACGCGTCGAGGTCGACCTCGATCGGGTCGCCCTCATCGATCGGAGGGATTTCGGGGCCGTCTGCTGACATGAAGGGGTAGGAGTCGGCGGTGGCTGGGAGCGGCCCGGAGACGGTGGCGGCCGGACCGTCCACGGGTTCGGCGTGGGCCGGCAACGCTCCGAGTAGGCCGAGGGCGACGGTCGACCCGAGCAGGGCCGCGCCGAAACGAAGGGGGGATCTGGGGGGTATCCGCACGTTCACCTCTGGGGTAGCCCGGTGTTGCGGGAATGCTAAGTCGGGTCACTCTGCGCCACAAGGAGTTCCCGGGCCCGCTTTCCCCGCGCGGAGGAGAACCGGTGGAACCACGGATGGCCGGTGCCGACACGTCGCCGCGCTGGAGGTCAGTTGCGCCAAGCGGCCAAGGTGCTCTCCGCCCAGGCGCGGACGCGCTCGGGATGGCCCTCGGCGGGGAACCCGCCGTCCTCGGAGGCCCCGGCGATGGTGAACGTGAACCCCGCGGGGGCTTCCGGGAGGGAATCGGGAGCGGACCGCTCCCGGCCGCGGACCCGGTGGGAGTTGGCGCGGCGGGAGCGTTCGGTCAGCCTTCGGGCGGCTGCGGCCCCGTCCTCGACGTGGGTGCGCAGGAGCTCCAACGGAACGACGTGCCCGCCTTGGGGCAGCAGGGACGGGTGCTGGAGGAGGTAACAGGCGACGGCCGCCCCGTGTAGCGGGCCCCACGGCTCCTGCCGGGAGTGGTCCAGGGCCAGCAGCCGGTGGAACAGTTCCGCGCACGGCGTGGCGCTGTGCGCTCCGCACTCTGAGCACGTGTCCATGCCGGGATCCTCCCGCGCCGGAACTCGGCCGGTCCACACGTTTTCCGGGCGCTCACGAAGAAAGCTTCCGCGCGCAATGGACGGTGGGGCGGCGGCAACGGTGGTCAGCCACGCTCCTCGAGAAAGGCCTCCAGCTCCTCCGCAGTGGGTGATGTGGCCGGGCCGCGGCGGGTGACGGCGATCGCGGAGGCCGCGTTGGCCCGCCGGGCGGCCTCCAGGATGGGCAGGCCCGATGCCAGGGCCGTGGTGAAGACTCCCACGTGGGTATCGCCCGCGCCGTTGGTGTCGACCGCGTCCACGGCGAAACCCGGAACCCGTTGGGGCGCGGAATCGGTGGTGGCCACCACGCAGCCCTTGGCGGAGTCGCGGAGGACGACCACCCCGGTCGGGCGGATCCGTCCGGTCAGGAGCGCGGCTGCGTGCTCGGGTTCCCCGGCGCCGGTGACGGTGGCGGCCTCGGCCGCGCTGAGACTCAGGACGTCGACGCGGGCCATGACCGAGGCGAGGGTTGCGTCGGGGATGTCGCCCACGACCGGCGCGGGGTCCAGGACCAGCCGCACCTCGGGCGGGAGTTCGCGGATCCAGGTGACCAGTTGGTCGGCGCGCGTGCCCGGCAGGAGCGAGTAGCCCACCGTGTAGACGGAGTCCCCGGTGCTTGGGCGCAGGGTGCGCAGATCTTCCAAAGGCAGGTCCATCTCGGCGCCCAAGCGGGTGACGAAGGTCCGTTCGGCGGTGGTGTCGACCAGGGCCACGCAGAAACCGGTGTCCTCGGGTCTGGGCGGGTGCACGACTCCCACGCCTTCGGCGCGCAGTGCGGCCCGGACGAGGTCGCCGTGGGGTCCGGTCCCGTGCGCCCCTCCGTAGACCACGTCCGAACCGGCGCGGGCCGCGGCGGCGATCACGTTGAATCCGCCGCCCGGCAGGGTGCGGGCGGAGCTGGCGAACGTGCCGCCGCCCTGCACGGGAAGGTTGTCGACCGCCATCACGATGTCGATGATCACCGGTCCCACATGGTGGAGGTGCCCGATCACGGCGGGTCCCTTCGTCGGATGCTTTCGGTTCCGTCACCGGATCATCCCGCAACCGCCGCACCGGGCGCGCGGGGAGTCAATGTCGAGACTTTGCCGCGACGCTCCCTCTCGGTTCCGGTGGTGGGATCCAGACTCGAAGGAGGATGGCGATTGGGAGGCGACATGATCACGACGGACTTCGTCACTGGGTCACCCTGCTGGCTCGAACTGGGGGCTTCGGATGTCGGGGCCGCGCTCGACTTCTACGGAAACGTGTTCGACTGGGTGCCCGTGTCCGGGGGTGCCCGGACCGGCAACTACCAGGTCATGGTGTCGGACGGGGCGTTCGCGGCCGGGGTCGGCACGCTCTTCGACGAAGACGAGCTCCCTGAATGGACACCGTTCTTCTGGGTCCCCGATCTCGACGCCGCCGTCGTACGTGCGCACGACCTGGGCGGAAGGGTCGAGGTGCAGCCGACGGACGTGTTCGAGCTGGGGCGGCTGGCCCACGTGACCGATCCGCAGGGCGGCTGGATCGCGCTCTGGCAGCCGGGGAGCTTCTCCAGCCTCCAGGCCACTGACCGGCCGAACAGCCTCTGCTGGATGGAGCTCTGGACGTCCTCAGCACAGGGGGCCAAGGATTTCTACGCCGGCCTGTTCGGCTGGGAGTTCAGCGATGTCGAACTGTCCGGGGGCGAAGGTGTCTACTCGATGTTCCGTCCGGCTGGGCTGGGGGACGACCGGTATTGCGGCGGTCTGATGGAGATGGAGCCGACACAGCTGCCCCAGACCGATGGCGGGGCGGACTGGCACCCGGTGTTCCAGGTGACCGATTGCGACCTGTCCGCCTACACGGTCAAGGAGGCCGGCGGCCACGTGCACATGGGGCCTCAGAACGCGCGTGGCGTGGGCCGGATGGCGGTGTGCTCCGACCCCTTCTCCGCGGCGTTCGTCCTTCTCGACCCCGCGACCGGCCCGGGCTGAACCGTCCGGTTCCGTGCTGTCCTGGCCTGGCCGTCGATCTGGCCGGGATCTGCTGCTCCGGGGCGGTCGGCGGCGGCCGGAGCGAGGATTATCGAGTTTTTGCCGGAGCGATCCCCGGAATGTCGGTGATGCGGAGCACACTCGTGTGGAGTCGCCAGGGGAGGCACCATGATCACTACTGACTACGTCATCGGTTCGCCGTGCTGGATCGAGCTCACCACCTCAGACGTGGACGCTGCGGTCGGGTTCTACGCGAAGGTTTTCGGCTGGGAGGCGGTGTCGGCCGGGCCCGAAACCGGCGGGTACATGCTGCTGAAGTCCGAAGGGGAGCTGATCGGTGGCCTCGGCCCGAAGATGGCGGTGGACGATCCCATAGCCTGGTCCGTCTACTTCAACACCCTCGACGTGGACGCCTCGGTCCAGCGCGCCCGAGAGCTCGGGGGCACCGTCCTCGTCGAACCCATGGACGTCATGGACCTGGGACGTATGGCCACTCTGGCGGACCCGCAGGGCGGAGCGGTCTCACTCTGGGAGGCCTACACCATGGCGGGTATGGAGCGCGCGGACGAGCCGAACACCCTCATGTGGGCCGAACTGTGGACGCCCTCCCGACAGGGGGCCAAGGACTTCTACGAGGGCCTGTTCAGTTGGGAGTTCGAAGACGTCGAGCTGCCCGGGGGCGGGGGTGTCTACTCGACGATCTGCCCGGCCGGGCTGGGGGACGACCGGTACTTCGGCGGGATCATGGGCATGGATCCCGAGCAGTTGCCGCAGACCGGTGGCCGGGGTGACTGGCACCCGGTGTTCCACGTCGCCGACTGCGACGCGGCCGTCGCCGAGTTGGAGGCCGGTGGCGGACAGGTGTACATGGGGCCCGAGGACGCGCCCGGAGTGGGCCGGATGGCCGTGGGGGCCGACCCCCTCTCCGCCGGGTTCGTCCTGCTCACCCCGGATCCGGGGTAGGCCGCTCGGGTCCGGCACTCAGGCGGGCCGCTCCGCCCGGGGCCCGGGCAGTGCGCCCCCGTCGGCGCGGCCACGCTCTAGTATCGGTCCCACCACACCACCTCCTCACCCCCGGGAGGGAGCGGATGGACGGCTCAGGCGCCGACGGCCGCGCCGCGCGGACCGTCGTGTTCCTCCACGGAATCGGGGTCGGCCCCGAGTGCTGGCGCGCCCAGATCGCCGCGCTGCCTGACGGTACGGTCGGCCTCGCCCCGCCGCTGCCCGGACTCACCGGCTCGACCGGCCCGTTCACGCTGGGCGGCTCCGCCGGCGGCGTCGTCGCCCTGCTTGACGAGGAGGGGATCGACCGGGCGCACGTCTGCGGCCTGTCGTTGGGAGCGATGGTCGCGACCCGCTTCGCGGTCGACCACCCGGAGCGCTGTGCCTCGCTGGTACTGAGCGGCGGGCAGGACCGCCCCTCCCCCGCGCTGATGAGACTCCAGAACGCCGTCCTCGGGCTGATGCCGGAGCGGATGGCGGCGCCCCCGGGCATGACCAAGGCGGGCATGCTCTCCGTCCTGCGTGAGGTGTCCCGGATCGACTTCCGGCCCGAGTTGGCCGCGATCACCGCGCGCACACTGGTTCTGTGCGGGGCGCGGGACCGGGCCAACCTCCCCGCGGCCCGCAGGTTGGCCGCGGCCATCCCCGACGCCGAGCTGCGGATCGTCCCCGGTGCCGGACACGAGGCCAATACCCAGGCGCCCGAAGCCTTCAACCGCGAGCTGGGGACCTTCCACGCCGGGATCTGAACGCGCGCACCAGTCCTGTTCGCCCCGCGCCAGCGCCCCGTGCGTCCTACTGCCTGGTGACGGCGGAGGCTCCGCCGCGCAGCACGAACTTCTGGATCTTGCCGGTGGCGGTTTTGGGCAGCTGCTCCACGAACTCCACCTGGGTGGGCGCCTTGAAGTGCGCGAGGTTGTCTCGGGCGAAGGCGATGATCTCCTCCTCCGTCACCGAGGCACCCTCCTTCAGCACCACGGAGGCGCGCGGGGTCTCGCCCCAGCGCTCGTGCGGGACACCCACGATCGCCACTTCCAGAACGTCCGGGTGGCGCAGGAGGACCCCCTCGACCTCGACCGAGGAGATGTTCTCCCCACCCGAGATGATCACGTCCTTGAGGCGGTCCTGGATCTCCACGTAGCCGTCCGGGTGGGTGACTGCGGCGTCGCCGGTGCGGAACCAGCCGTCGCCCATCGCCTTCTCAGTGGCTTCGGGGTCGTTGTAGTAGCCCTGCATCACGACGTTTCCGCGCACGGTGATCTGGCCGACCGTCTCCCCGTCCTTGGGCACCTCGGCGCCCTCGTCGTCGACCACGCGCAGCTCACCGGAGGTGATGAGTTCGACGCCTTGGCGGGCCTTGACGGCGCCGCGTTCGCGCGCGGACAGCTCCCGGTGCTCGGGCAGCGGCTCGCAGACGGTGATGAACGGGGTGGTCTCGGTGAGCCCGTACACGTGGGTGACGGTCCAGCCGAAGTCCCCTTCCAGCCGCTCGATGGTCTCGGCCGCGGGTGAGGCGCCGGCGGTGACCACATGCACGCCGGGCGGGACCGTGCCGCGGACCTCGGCGGGAGTGTTGGAGAGCATGATCAGTACCGTGGGCGCCGCGCACAGCCAGGTGACCTTCTCCGCGCGGATGAGTTCGAACACCTTCGCCGGGTCCATGGCGGGCAGGCACACGTGCGTGCCTCCGGCTGCCGTGACCGTCCAGGTGTAGGTCCACCCGTTGGCGTGGAACATCGGCAGTGTCCACAGGTACTTCTCGCCCAGCCCGATCCGCAGGTGCAGCAGGGTGCCCACCGAGTTCATGTACGCGTTGCGGTGGCTGATCATCACACCCTTGGGACGCGCGGTCGTCCCCGAGGTGTAGTTGATGGTCAGGAGGTCGGTTTCGGAGATCTCCGGGCGTTCGTAGTCGGGGGAGGCCGCGGCGACCAGGGACCCGTAGTCCTCCCAGCCGGGCCGGGCGCCCTCCAGCGCGATGAACCGCTCCACCTCCGGCATCTGGTCGCGCACGCTGTCGACGGCGTCGAGCTGGTCGGCGTGCACGCACAGCACCTTGGCGCCGGAGTGGTTGACGATGTAGACGAAGTCGTCGGCGGTCAGACGGAAGTTGACCGGCACGAGGACCGCGCCCAGCTGGGGGACGGCGTAGAACGACTCGAGCTGGGCGTGGGTGTTGGGGGCGATGTAGGCGACCCGGTCGCCCTTCGCCACCCCCATGCCCTGGAGCGCTGACGACCAGCGGTCGCAGCGGTCGAAGAACTGCTCATAGGTCAGCCGGAACTCCCTGTCGACCACGGCCTCGCGGTGCGGGTGCAGCCTGCGGGTGCGACGGGCGAACTCCAGGGGGGTCAGGGCGAGTTCCATGGTGGCCTCTCTCTGTGGTGCTTCTTCGGTCTGGTCTCTCTGTGCGGCTCGGTACCCGGTGCGGTGCGCTGTGCGCTACCCGGCGCGGAGCATGGTGCGCGGACGTCACACACCGAACAGCCCGGCGGCGTTGTCGTGCAGTACGCCCCTCAGCCATTCGTCGCCCAGGTCCAGGTCGGCAAGGGACCGGAGCTGCTGGACGTACGCGTAGGGGATGTTCGGAAAGTCGGTACCCAAGAGGACCCGGTGTCCGAACTCCCGGAGGCGGGGGAGCTCGGAGCGGGGGAAGGGGGACTGGCTCTCGACGAAGGGTGTGAACGCCATGGTGGTGTCCAGGTGGACGCGGTCGTGCCGTTCGACCAGGTCCAGGAAGGCCGTGTACTCGGGTAGGCCCGCGTGGGCGATCACCGCGGTCAGGTCCGGGTGGGCGCGGAGTACCTCGGCGAAGGGTTCGGGACCGGTGAACTCGCCCGGAACCGGGCCCGAGGCGCAGTGCACCACCACGGGGGTCCCGGAGTCGGCCAGGGCCCCCCAGACATCGGCGAGCAGGGGGTCGCGGGGGTCGTAGGCCCCGACCTGGAGGTGGGCCTTGAAGATCCGTGTGCCCGAGCCGATGGCTTCGGCCACGTAGTCCTTGGCGGCGGGTTCGGGGTAGAAGGTGGCGCTGCGCAGCGAGTCGGGGTGCTGGTCGGCGAAGTCGGCGGCCCAGTGGTTGAGCCAGGTGGCCATGTCGGGCCGGTGCGGGTAGGAGAGCGCGGTGAAGTACCGGACCCCGAACCGCCTCAGCAGGTCGACGCGCTCGTCCTGGTCCACCCGGTAGTTGATGGGCCAGACGCCCTCCCCGACGGAGTCGAAGTAGGCCCAGACTTTGCGCAGAACCTTGTCGGGCATGAAGTGCGTGTGCACGTCCACGAGACCCGGAAGGCCGAGTGAGCGCCAGATCTGGCGGATCTCGGCGCTCTCGTCGACCCCGGACAGTGGTGAGGTTCCAGTCACATCGGCCACTCTATGCCGGACCCGAGCCTCGTTCTGGGCCGGGGCACGGGAATGTCGAGCACATGGATCCGGGGTGCGGCCGGGCGCGGTTGGACGCGGTTGGGCGAAGGAGGGCGGGATCAGCCTTGGTCAGGCCTGGTCGATCGAGGTCGCCGTGAGGAAGAAGGCCATCGACAGTTGCGCGTCGTCCCACTCGTCGGTGGGGCAGGAGGAGCTGATGATGAGTTCGGAATCGCCGATCCACTGCGTACCGGTCCGCAGGGTGCGGTTGAACTCGGGGGTGTCGAACGAGACCTTCCTGGTCTCGAACTCGTACATCTCCCCCGACTCCGCCATGACCTCGTACGGATCGGTGCTCTCTTCGACCATCGGGGTCCCCTCCTGCTCGGCGACGGAGTCGAAGAACCGGTCGACGGTGTCCATGGGCTCCTGCCCGCTCTGCTGTGCCTGCTCGGCCCCGGACTCCTGGCGGAGGATGATGTCGCAGCCGGTACCGTCCAGCATGGCCTGGTGCATGTTGCTGTCGGGGTCGTAGCTGTTCGTCCACTCGGTGCCGCTGGCGGGCAGCCACTGGGGTTCGCTGCCAGGGGCAGCAGACTCGGATTCGACCGGGTCCGGCCCCTCCGAGGTGTTATCGGTCGGGGGGTCGGCCACGGGGGTCTCGACGCTTTCGTTGTCCTGGGGACCCTCGGTGTTGGCCAGGCCGATGGGCACCAGGCCGCAGCCGGTCAGCATCAGGCCTGCGCCGAGGGTCGCGATGAGGGAAACGGGGCCGGAGAAACGCTTTTTCGTCTGCATACCCGTTGGGACCCCCGGCGGCGGGGGCTGGTTGCTGAGTACGTGTACTCAATTGGGTCCGGCGGGTCCACCCGGCCGTGGCGGGGTCAGAGGGCCAGGAGCAGGACACCGGTCACGACGACGGCCGACGCGATGATCCGGACCGGTCCGAAGCGCTCCCGGAAGAACAGCAGACCGATCACCGCCGCGAAGACGATGCTGGTCTCCCGCAGCGCCGCGATCCCCGCGACCGCGCCCGACAGCTGCGCCCACAGGACCAGGCCGTAGGCGCCCGCACTGACCGCGCCGCCGATCAGGCCGACCTTCCAGATCGGTCGGAGCTGTTCGACCAGCTTCCGTCGCCGAGTGGCCACCGCGACCAGGAAGAACACGGGACCCTGGAGCATCATGATCCAGGTGATGTAGCCGACCGGGTCCTGGGTGAGGCGCACGCCGTAGGCGTCCACCACGGTGTACGACGCGATGGCCAGCCCGGTCGCGAAGGCGGCCAGGAGCGCGGGCAGGTGCTGGCGCCGGGGCAGGCCGCCTGCGAACACCAGCACCATCAGGCCGCCCGAGATCACCAGGACCCCGGCGAGCTCTGACAGCGGAAGCCTCTCCCCGAGCAGGACCACGCCGATGACCGCGACCACCCACGGGGCAGTGCCGCGCGCCAGCGGGTAGACCTGCCCGAAGTCGCCGGTCCGGTAGGACAGCATCAACAGGGTGAGGTACAGCAGGTGCGTGACGAGGGACCCGAGGAGGAGCGGCCAGGCCTCGCGCGGGGGCATCCCGACCACGAACAGCAGCGGCGCGGTCGCGAGCATGCCGCCGAGCCCGATCAACGCGAAGCCGAGTAGTCGGTCCGTGATCGCGTGCGCGATCGCGTTCCACGCTGCGTGGAGCAGCGCCGCGATCAGGACCGCGACAACAATAGGTGTGGTCACTGGATGTCTCGCCTAGGGGAAGAAGTCCCCGCAAGGCTAGTGCCCCCTCTGTTTCCATGCGCTCCCGCCCCCTGTGCTTCACCGCCACACGCTGCACCGGGAACGTGTGGCGACGCGTGGGGGCTGAGGTCAGTGGTGGTGGGTGTTGGCCGGGTCGATCTGGTTGTTGCGCAGGTGCTCGTAGACGATCGAGGCGCGTACGTCGGCGACTTCGGGGCGCTCGGTCAGCTTGTCCACGACGAAGGCGTAGAGGCTGTTGTTGTCCGGTAGCGCCACGTGGACGAGGAAGTCCTCATTCCCTGAGGTCACGAAGACCGACAGGGTGTCCGGTAGGGCGCGGACCCAGTCGCGGAAGGCCTCGATGTTGTGACGTGAGGGTTTCACGACGCTCACCGTGATGAGCGCCTGTACCGGGCGGCCGATGCGTTCGAGGTCCACGTCCAGTAGTGAGCCGCGAATCACACCCTTTTCTCGCAGTGCGCGGGTCCGGTCCAGCGTCGTCGTGGGCGATGCGCCCACCGCCGCGGCCACATCCCGGTTGGTTTTTCGTGCGTCTGACTGCAGTTCGGCCAGGATCGCCGTATCTAGTTCGTCGAGATCAGCCATGGACAGAGTTTACCCGTATTTAATACGGGAAGTTGTGTTTGGCTCCGGAGCATGATTAACATTTGAGTGAAAAGGTCGTATTTGGCGCGCCAAGAAGAGATCCTTCCTCTGGCAGGCACTGTCGCCCGCCGGTCGGCCCCGCTCAGGTGCAGCGTCGCACCAAGGCAAAACAAAGGGACGTCCGTCACCATGAGACCTTCCTCTGTAATGGCCGTCACCGACCAACCGTCGGTGCGTCCGGAACTACGGGGCCGCATCCTGGCCCTGGTCGCCATCGTCTGCGCGGCGCTCAACCTGCGTCTCGTCGTCACCTCCCTGTCCCCGCTGCTGACCACGGTGGGGGAAGCGTTCGGGTTCGCCGCCACCGTCGTCGGCGTCTTCGGCACTCTGCCGCTGGTCGCCTTCGCGGTCTTCGGCCTGGTCACCCCCGCGATCATGCGCCGTCTGGGCCCCGAGGCCACGGCGGCCCTCAGCATGTTCCTCACCGCCGTGGGCCAGTTCCTGCGCGCCTTCGCGCCGGACACCGGCACCCTGCTGGTGCTCACCGGGGTCGCGCTCACGGGCGCTGCCCTGGGCAACGTCGTGCTGCCGCCCCTCATCAAGCAGTACTTCCCGGACCGGCTCGCCGCGCTCAGTACCGTCCAGATGGTCGCGATCCACGTCGGTGCCCTCTTCCCTCCCCTGGTCGCGGTCCCCCTGGCCGAGGCCGCCGGATGGCGCGTCGCCCTGGGCTCCTGGTTCCTCATCGCGCTGGCCGCGGCCGTGCTGTGGACGATCCAGTGGCGGAGCCCCGGCGCCCCGAGAGCAGCGCTTCCCAAGGGCGGCGCCGCGCTGGCCCGTCCGATCTGGCGGGTGGGTATGGCCTGGCGGATGGCCCTGCTGTTCGGCATGGTCACCTGGAACGTTTTCACGATGTTCACCTGGCTGCCCGCCCTGCTCAGCGACGCGGGGCACAGCCCCGCCATGGCCGGGAGCATGGTCTCGCTGATGGTCGGCGCCAGCCTGCTGTTCGGCCTGGTCGCGCCCGCGGTCACCCTGCGCGCGGCCAACACCTTCCCGATCGTGGCCCTCGGACTGGTCGGCTACTCGGTCGGGTACCTCGGTGTTGCCGTGGCCCCTCAACTCGCCCCGCTGTGGGTGTTCTTCCTCGGCCTGGGCACCAGCCTGTTCGTGGTCACCATGACCATGATCAACGCCCGGAGCGCCACCCCGCAGGGGGCCGCCGCCCTGTCCGGCTTCGTCCAGGGCGCGGGCAGCGGCATCGCGCTCGGGGGGCCGTTTCTGTTCGGCCTCTTCGGCGAACTCACCGGCGGCTGGACCCTGTCCTACGTGGTGGTCGCGGGCGGATCGCTGCTCGTGGCATTCGTCGTCGCCTACGTCGAACGCACCCCGTGGACCATCGAAGCCGCGGCGGAGGGCCGGTATCCCGGCCGCCGCGCCGCCGAGCTCCTCCACGACTAGGGCGCGCCTCTTGGGCTAACCGGGGCGTCCGGATGCCGCGACCAGGACGGCCGAGTGCGTGCCGACATTCGAACAGTGGGCAGCGCGGGGCAGGCTAAGCTCGACGGCGAACCAGCCGGTGGAGGAGGGGCGATGACCGCGCAGACCCGGCGGGAGCGGCTCCGGGCGGCCACCCTGGCCGAGGCCCGGACGACCGCTCGCCGACTGCTCGTGGACCGGGGCACATCGGCGGTCACGGTGAACGCGGTGGCCCGGGAGATGGGGCTGAGCGGCCCGGCGCTGTACCGGTACTTCACCGGACACGACGAACTGGTCGAGGCGATGACCGCCGACTTCTACGAGGAGCTGACCGGGATGGCGGTCGCGGCCCGCGACGCGCACGCCGACCGGGACGCCGGTGTTCGGCTGCGGGCGATGTGCCGGGCGATGCGCGGCTGGGCCGTGGCGCACCCGGCCGAGTTCGAGTGGACCTTCGCCCGGCCGTTGCGTGAGTCGCGCGGGCACCTGACCGGATCACCCCGGCGCGCGGCCGGGGGCGGGTTCGAGCGGGTCTTCCTCGGTGAGTTCGTCGCCCTGTGGGAGAGCGCACCCTTCCCGGTGCCCGTCCTGGCCGACTTGGAACCGTCTCTGCGGGACCAGCTCCGTTCCTACTCGGAGCAGATCGACGGTGTCCTTCCGCCGGAGGCGGCGCACGTGTTCCTGTCCATCTGGGTCAGGCTCTACGGGTTGCTGTGTATGGAGGTCCTGCGCCAGTTGGACTTCGCCTACTCCGATGTGGAGCCGCTCTTCGAGGAGTGCCTGCGGGAGGTCTCCGGCCTCTTGGGTCTGGAGTACGCGCCTCCGGAGTACTGACCGTCCCTCCGGTCCAACACCGTTGTCTTCGGGCGTTGGTGGTTGCTCTGGGGGTGGGGATTGCGTCGGTGGTTGTCCCTGGTTGGGGGTGCGGGTGTCCTCTTTGGGCTGGGGTGCCCTCCTTTCCCGCCGCGCGATTGTGGCCGTCTCCGCTGCGCGCGTCAAGGTCGTCGCCATCGAGCGCTTCGCGCGTCATTGGCGCTCCACCTTGACCCGCTTCGCTGCGACGGCGGGTTGGCGGCTATGGGAAAGAGGGGCCGGGTGGTTGAGGTCTGCGCGGTCCCGGCCTTCGGCCGGGTACTGCCCCGGCCGTGGTCGGCCGGGTTCCTTCCCGTGGGTCTGGTTGTGTCGGCAGGCGCGTCGCAATCTAGTGGCCGGTCGGCGACGAAGGGCCCGAGCAGGCCGGGCGGGTGGTCGGGCGCGTCCCACCGGTCTGGCGGCTCGGTGGTGGCCTGGTCAGTTGGGGATCGGTGGCGCGGTCGGGTGTGGGGTGGGGCGTGGTGAGCCCCCCTGTTGGAGTCATTGTGGGCGCCGAGTTTGCCTCCAGGGAGGGGGTTCACTGGCCCCGGGTGCTTCTGGGCGGGGGTCGGTGTC
>NZ_BAAHAR010000084.1:0-17050 GCF_054777395.1 Nocardiopsis oceani | reverse complement strand
CCAACAGTGTGCTGCGTCGGATGATCACCTCCCCGAAGGGGGAGACGGTGTTGGACGTGGGCCGTACCCAGCGCGATGCCACGGGTGCTCTGCGGGATGCGGGGATGTTCGGTCACACCACCTGCGCCTGGTACCAGGGGTGCAACACCCCGGCCAGCGGGTCGGAGGCCGACCACAAAATCAGCTTCTCGGCCGGCGGGTCCACCAGTGCGGACAACATCCAGCCGTTGTGCTCGGACCACAACCGGTTGAAGTACCGCAGGGAGACCAACCCGGGCCAGTCCACGTGGCAGGGCCGCCCCTCCCACCGCAACCGGAACAACAACAAGGACTCGGGTGGGGGTAAGGACCCACCGGGGGACCCAGACCCAGCCCCCACACTCGAGGAGCGGTAACCGCCCGCCAAGGCCCTACCGCCCCACGCCCCCCACGCCCTCACGCCCTGGCACCCTCCCGAGGGGTCGCTGCACACCGTGACCGGCCGCGACACCCTCAACCGGTGTGCTCCGGCGCAGTGGCCCCACCGGCCGCAGGCCGTGCTGTTCGGGGTTCGGCTTTCGCAGCCCAGAATGACCAGCCGTGACACCCCCAGGCGTCAACGCTCCGGCGCAGGGGCAGGCATCGGCCGCCAGGCCGAACCGCCGCAAACCTCGACCACCCGTCCCCCTTTCCCGATAGCCGCCAACCCGCCGTCGTAGCGGAGCGGGTCAAGGTGGAGCGCCGTTGACGCGCGAAGCGCTCGATGGCGACGACCTTGAGGCGCGCAGCGGAGACGGCCACAATCGGGCGGCGGGAAAGGAGGGAACCTCAAGCCAACAGGGGCACCCAGTGGAGCGGCCACCCCACCGCAGGAGGGAACCCCCCACCACAACCCCCCACCACAACCCCCCACCACAACCCCCGCTACAAGACCCCGCCCCCAGAAGTAGGGCTCCGGATGGGGCGAGGCCTGGTTGTTCGGGCGCCGACTACGGGGCCAGGTCCCTAAGGGGCGCAGCTTTGTTTATCCGGGCAACTCACCCCTGCGGGCGAGGTCGCCGTACCAGCGGCCACTGGGTTTGACGGTGCGCTCGAAGGACTCCCGGTCCACCTCGACCAGGCCGAACGTGGGGTCCCACCTGCCCCACTCGTAGTTGTCCAGCAGAGACCAGTGCAGGTAGCCGCGCACGTCCACGCCGTCGGCGACCGCGCGGCCCAGACCGGCGAGGGCGCCGGTAGTGTACTCGATCCGCTCGTCGTCGGAGGAGGTCGCGATGCCGTTCTCCGTCACCACGACCGGCACCCCGCCGGTGCGTTCGGCGGTGTGCCGGATCGCGCCCTCCAGAGCCTGCGGGTAGAACTCCCACCCCGTGATGGTGCGGCGTGCTTCCGGCGCCGGTTCGCGCGGTCCCTCGGGGCCGATCACCACCCGGGTGTAGGCCTGCACGCCGACGAAGCCGTCGTTCTTCGCGGCGTACAGGAACTGGTCCTCGCGGGTGTGGGCCCACTCCTCGGCGAGGGCCTCGGCCCCGTCCACCGCCTGGAAGTTCTGGTTGGCGACGGTCCATCCGGTGGCCAGACCGGACAGGTCCGACAATTCATCGCTGGCCGCGTGGTGCGCGGCCACCAGGGCCTCGGAGGTCTCCTGGTCCGGCGGCGGCATCGCACCGGCCACGGCCTCCTTGCGCTCTCCCTGACGGAACATGCTGGCCATCATCGCGACCATGTTCGGCTCATTGATCGTGCACACCCACGGCACCCCGTCCAGGATCCGCTTGACCTGGCGCACGTACCGGCGGAACAGCTCGATCCCGTCGTCGCCGGTCCAGCCGCCCGCCCCGGAGAACCACTGCGGGGAGGTGAAGTGGTGCAGGGTGACCATGGGGGTGATCCCGCGCTCCAAGCAGCCCTCCACCATGCGCCGGTAGTGCGCCAGCGCCGCATTGGAGAAGTGGCCCCGGGCGGGCTCGATCCGCGCCCACTCGACCCCGAAACGGTACGAGTTCAGCCCCAGGGCCCGGACGATGTCCAGGTCCTCGCGCCACCGGTGGTAGCTGTCGCAGGCGTCGCCGCTGCGCTCGGGCAGGATCGACCCCTCCGTGTTCTCCAACGCCCAGATGCTGCTGTTGGTGTTGTTGCCCTCGACCTGGTGCGGTGCGGTGGCCGCGCCCCACAGGAAGCCCTCGGGGAGTGTCGTCATCGTCTGGTCCTCTCTCAGCCGGTGATCTCGCCGCGCTCGATCGCGGCCAGCCGCCGGGCTTCCACATCCTCCACGAGGAGGTCGATCATGTTCTCGTCGATTCCCAAGCCGAAGGTCCGCAGGGTGACCAGCGGCAAGGAGTCCGCCATGCGGAGCAGGTCCTCGGGGACGCTCTCGAGCGCGGGCATCCCTTGGCGCAGCTCGGCCATGACCGGGCCGCCGACGGGGTGCTCGCGCCAGTCGCCGACGGTGGAGCGCTTGGTCAGCGGCGGAACGAACCGGTCACCTTCGGTGGTGACCTCGCCGACGAGGCGCGTGTCCCGGGAAGAGGCGCCCACCGCGACGGTGTAGGTGCCGGCGGTCAGGGACCAGCGCCGGTACTCCGGGTCCCAGGTGGACAGGTCTCGCCCGGTCAGGGGTAGTTCGACCCGGGTGCTCTGCCCCGGCTTCAGGGCGACCTTCTCGAACCCGCGCAGTTCCCGGCGCGGGCGCGTGGGGTAGTCCTGCTCCACACCGGTGTACAGCTGGGCGACCTCGGCCGCGGTGCGCTCACCGGTGTTGGTGATAGTGAACGACACGGTCCACTCGTCCTGCCCGGAAGCCGCCACCGACAGGCCCTCGTACGCGAACGTGCTGTAGGTCAGCCCGTGCCCGAACGGGTAGGCGACCGGCCGGTCCAAGGTGTCGAAGTGGCGGTAGCCGACGAACACACCCTCGCCGTACCGCACGTGCCCGTGCTCGCCCGGGAAGTTCAGGTACGAACCGTGGTCGCTGAGTTTCAGGGGGATGGTCTCGGTCAGCCGCCCGGAGGGGGAGACCGCGCCGGTCAGGACGTCGACCACGGCCGCGCCCCCGGCCTGGCCCAGCAGCCAGCCCTCCAGGACGGCGTCCGCCCGGTCCTGCCAGTCCGAAACCGAAACCACACCGCCGTTGGACAGCACGACCACGACCCGGTCGCTCACCTCGCGCACCCGGGCCAGCAGTTCCAGCTGGTCGGCGGGCAGGTTGATGTGGGTGCGGTCGTAGCCCTCGGACTCGGCGGCGTCGGGCAACCCCAGGAAGAGCACCGTGGTGTCGGTCCCGCGGGCGGCAGTCACGGCCTCGCGGACCAGCGCCGGGTCGGCGACCCCGTCCAGGGTGAAGCCGGGGGCGAACCGGACCCCTTCGGGTAGCGCGGTGCCGAACGCGTCCAGTGCGCTGGTCACCCGGGTCGGGACCACGTGCGAGGAACCGCCGCCTTGGTAACGCGGGGTGCGGGCGAACTCGCCGACCACGGCCACGGAGCCGCCCTGCGGCAGCGGCAGCGCACCCCCGTCGTTCTTCAGCAGGACCAGCGCCTCGCGAGCGGCCTCGCGGGCCAGATCGTCGTGCGCGTCGTGCTCCAGCGCACGAGTGGTGTCCGTGGACACCCGGTCCTGCAGCCTGCGCAGCCGCTCCACGACCGTGTCCAGCACGGACTCGTCCAGCTCGCCCTTCTCCACGGCCGCCGTGACCACGTGGTCGGTGCCGCTGGGCGGCATCTCCAGGTCCAGCCCGGCGCGCACGGCCTCGACCCGGTCCACGACGGCGCCCCAGTCGGAGACCACCGCACCGTCGTACCCCCACTCACCGCGGAGCAGCTCGGTCAGCAGCCACGGGTCCTGGCTGGCGTACACCCCGTTGACGCGGTTGTACGAGCACATCACCATGGCGGGTTCGGTGGTGCGGATGACCTCCTCGAACGCGGGGAGGTAGATCTCGCGCAGCGTGCGGTCGTCGACGTCGGAGCTGACCCGCATGCGGTCGGTCTCCTGGTTGTTGGCGGCGAAGTGCTTCACGCACGCGCCGACCCCCTCGGCCTGGATGCCCTCCACCAGCGCGGCGGCGATCCGCGCGGTGGTGTGCGGGTCCTCGGAGACGTACTCGAAGTTGCGGCCGCACAGCGGCGAGCGCTTGATGTTCATGCCGGGGCCGAGTACGACGTCCACACCCATGGCGCTGGCTTCGGCGCCGAGGGCTCCGCCGACCCGGCGGACGAGCTCCGGGTTCCATGTGGCGCCCAGCCCGACGGCGGGCGGGAAGCAGGTGGCCGGAACGCTGCCGCCGATGCCGAGGTGGTCGCCCTCCTCGGGCTGTTGGCGGATCCCGTGCGGCCCGTCGGCCAGGTGGAGGACGCGCAGGGCGCCGTCCACCCCGGTGCTGTGCCAGGTGTCGGAGCCGGAGGTGACCGAGGCCTTGGCGGCCAGGTCGAGGCGGGGTTCGGTACTCATCTGGGCCTTTCTGGGGACGAGGGGTCATCCGGTTCGGTGATGCCGAGACCACGGAGGAAGGACACGACCGCGGCGCGCATGTCGACGGCGCCGGGGTCGAGGAGCCACTGGATCTGGAGCCCGTCCTGGAGCGCCAGGAACTGCTGTGCGGCGATCTCGGGGGTGGGGTCCTGGCGGCCGTCGAGCAGTTCGGCGAAGGCCGGGACGAGGAATGAGCGGAGGATCTGGTAGCGGCCGAAGAAGTACTCGTGCGCGGGGTGCGAGGGCTCGGTGGCCTCGGCTGACAGGTTGACGTAGAGCGACACCAGGCCGGGTGTGCCCGTGTTGCGCTCGACGATCTTCACGATGTTGTCGATGAGTTCGCGGTGGGTGAGGCCTTCGTCGAGGACCAAGGGGGCGTCGACCTCGTCACGCCTGCTGAGGACGTGTATGAGGGTGGCCTCCTTGTTGGGGAAGTGGTGGAGCACCCCCGCGTGGGTGATCCCGGCGTGCGCCGCGATGTCGCGCAGGGACACCGCCCGGTAGCCGGACCGGGAGAACAGCTCCGTGGCGGAGTCGATGATGCGCTGCCGGGTGCGCTCCCCCTTGGTCAGGCGAGGTCCTGGGTTCAGGCGCTGCCGGGCGCGCTCTCTGTCCGTCACGGGGCCGTCTCCTAGCGGGTTGTTATGCGTTCGTGCCGCGGGTCTCCCAACGGCCGTGCTGGCCGTGTTGGCTCCGAGATTACGGTTCCGGCGCCCGTTCTCCCGCTCTTCCGGGACCCGATCCCCGTGTTGTACGGTGACCGGCACAAAACTTACCATGTGGTTAGTTTGTGGTGCCAGACACAGTATCCGATTCCCGGACAGCCTTCCGGGCCTTGCTCACCGGAGTGGGACATGCACACGAAATCCCGAGTCAACGCAGGTGTGGCCGCTGCTGGCGCGCTTGTGCTCATGCTGACCGGTTGTTCCGGGCCAGACGGTGGAGGGGACGCCTCGTCGCTGACCATCGGGACCATGACGGTCCCCCAGAGCCTGGATCCGGCCGAGGCGATGGGCAGCGCGATCCCCTACTTCCAGCCGGTCTATGACACGCTGATCAAGCGCGAGGCCGACGGAACGTACGCGCCGATGCTGGCCACGGAGTGGGACTACGACGAGTCCGGCACCGAACTCACCCTGACCCTGCGCGACGACGTCACCTTCGACGACGGGGCACCCTTCGACGCCGAGGCGGTCAAGGCCAACCTGGAGCGCTTCCGTGACGCGGGCGGCGGCCAGGCACACGTCCTGGAGCACCTCACCGAGGTCGAGGCCGTCGACGACACCACCGCCGTCCTGCACCTGGACGAGCCCAACCCGGCGATGGTCTTCTACCTGAGCGACGCGGCTGGGTTCATGGCCAACCCCGCCGCCTTCGACGGCGACTCCCTCACCACCGCCCCGGACGGCACCGGGCCCTACGAGCTGGACTCCGACCGCACGGCCGTCGGCACCACCTGGGTGTACACCCGAGCCGAGGAGTACTGGGGCGAGGACCTTCCCTACGAAGAGATCGCCATCAACGTCTTCGACAACGAGAACGCGATCGTCAACGGCGTCCGCACCGGGCAGATCAACGCGGCCATCCTCCAGGACGTCGACCAGCAGGCGGTCGTGGAACCGGACCCGGAGATCGTCACCCAACCCCAGGACATCGACTACCAGGGCATCATCCTGTTCGACCGGGACGGGCACATCACCCCGGAACTCGCCGAGCCCGAGGTCCGCCAGGCCATCAACCACGCCGTCGACCGCGAGACCATGCTCGATCAGCTCCGCGACGGCCAGGGCGAGGTCACCAACCAGGTCTTCGGCACCGAGACCGACGCCTATGACCCCGAGCTGGACACCTACTACGACCACGACCCCGAGCGCGCCCGCGAACTCCTCGACGAGGCCGGGTACCCCGACGGCTTCGAGCTCACCCTGCCGCGCATGAGCGAGATCGTCACCGACCCGCTGGCGACCAGCCTCCAGAGCGACCTTGACGAGATCGGCATCGACCTGACCTGGGACAACCTCGACGAAGGCGATGCCCTCAACAGCATCTTCACCGAGCAGGCCTACCCGGGCATGGTCATGAACAACGCCCAGCCCGCCGAGGACTGGGTCACCACCGCCGAACTCGTGCTCCCCGGCACCTTCAACTTCTTCGGCGCCACGGACGAGACCATCGAAGAGCTGACCCAGACCCTCCGGGCCGCCCCCGAGGGCGAGGCCGCAGAGGAGGCCCAGGCGCTCAACCGGCACCTCGTGGAAGAGGGCTGGTTCGTGCCCTTCTACCGGATGACGTTCCTGCACGTCACCGACGGCACCGTCGACGTGGAGACCCAGTCGGGCATGGCCGTCCCCTCCGTGTACAACTACGAGCCGGCCGAGTAGCGAACCATGATCCAGTTCATCCTCCGGCGGCTGGGGTCGGGGCTCCTGCTCCTGGTCGTCATCTCAGCCCTCGCCTACCTGCTGCTGTCCCTGCCCGGTACCGACGTCGGCCGCCACATCCTGGGGCCGGCGGCCCCGCAGGACGCCGTCGACGCGCACAACGCGGACCTCGGCCTGGACCGGCCGGTGGCCGTGCGCTACCTCGACTGGCTGACCTCCGCCCTCCAAGGCGACTTCGGGCGGTCCTGGTTCACCAGCGAGGACGTCACACTGGCCCTGGCCAACCGGCTGCCGGTCACCCTCAGCCTGATGGTCGGCGTCACCCTCGTCACCACCGTGGTCTCGTTCGTCCTCGGCGTGTGGGCGGGGGTGCGGCGCGGAGCCGTGGACCGGGCGGTACAGATGGTCAGCGTGCTCGGCTACGCCCTGCCGGGCTTCCTCGTCACCCTGATCATCGTGCTGGTGTTCGCGGTCCAGCTCGGCTGGTTCCCCGCCATCGGCTACACACCCCTGAACCAGTCCTTCAGCGGCTGGCTCGCCACGGTCACCCTGCCGATCCTGTCCCTGTCCATCGCCGGCATCGCCGGCGTCTCCCAACAGGTACGCAGCTCCGTCATCGACGTGATGGGCCGCGACTACGTGCGCACCCTGCGCGCCCGGGGCCTGCCAGCCTCCCGAGTGGTCTTCCGGCACGTGCTGCGCAACGCGGCCACCCCGGGGCTCACCGTGCTCGGCATGCAGTTCGTGGGTCTCCTCGGGGGCGCGGTGATCGTCGAGCAGATCTTCGGCCTGCCCGGCATCGGCGCGATGACCGTCCAGTACACGACCCGAGGGGACATCCCCGTGATCATGGGCGTGGTCATGGTGACCGTGATCGTGGTGATCGTGATCAACCTTCTCGTGGACGTCCTCGTCGCCTGGCTCAACCCGAAAGCGAGGGTCCCGTGAGTACCCCTGGCACCCCCGGCACACCCGGCCCGGACACCTCGGTCGCCGCGAAGCCGGAGCGCGGACCGGGACCGGACACCTCCGGTCCGAAGCGCCGGTCGGGGACGGCCCGCCGCTTCCTCACCAGCCCGCAGGCCGTGCTGTCGTCCCTCGTCCTGGCGGTCATCCTCATCCTGGTCGTGTTCGCCCCGCTCTTCACGGCGCACGACCCCAACGCCGCCAACCTGCGGGACGCCTTCGGCCCGCCCAGCGCCGACCACCTCCTCGGCCTGGACCCCTCCGGCCGCGACGTGTGGTCCCGCCTGCTGTACGGCGGCCGCAACACCCTCGGCGGCGCCGCCCTCGCCGTGGCGGTGGCCCTCGCCATCGGCCTGCCCAGCGGCCTGGCCGCCGGATACTACGGCGGCTGGTTCGACTCCCTGTCCAACTGGTGGGTCAACCTCGTCATGGCGCTGCCCGCCATGGTCGTGCTGCTGGCCACCCGCGCCGTCCTCGGCCCCACGGTGTGGGTGCTCATGGTCGTGCTCGGCGTCCTGGTCGCCCCCAGCTTCTACCGGCTGGTGCGCGGCACCGTCGCCGCGATGCGCGGCGAACTGTACGTGGACGCCGCAAGGGTGTTCGGCCTGCGCGACTCACGGATCATCGCCCGCCACGTCCTCACTGTCGTGCGCGCACCCATCATCATCCAGGGCGCCCTGGTCGCGGGGATGGCGATCAGCCTGCAAGCCGGACTGGAGTTCCTCGGCATCGGCAGCGGCGACCTGCCCACCTGGGGCGCCATGCTCAACGAGGCCTTCACCAACATCCAGCGCGCACCGCTGTTCATGCTCTGGCCCGGTCTCGCGCTCGGCCTGACCAGCGCCGCCCTGGTTCTGCTCGCCGCATCCCTGCGCGACGTCCTCGAGGACCGGGGCAGCGGGCCCGCCACCGGACGCAGGGCACGGCGCCTCGGAGCCGACGCCCCCACCACACTGGACTCCGCTGGAGAGCGCTCTGACCTCCTCTCCGTCCGGGACCTCGCCGTCACCTACGAACTCGCCGACGGCAGCTCTCGCGAGGTCGTCCACGGGGTCGACCTGGACGTGCGCCGCGGCGAGGTGCTCGGGCTGGTGGGGGAGTCCGGTTCCGGCAAGACACAGACCGCCTTCTCCGTCCTCGGCCTCCTCCCCGAAGGCGGACGCGTGTCGAGGGGCAGCGTCCGACTGGACGGCACCGAGGTCGTGGGATCCACGGAACGGACCCTGCGCGGACTGCGCGGGGACACCGTCGCCTACGTGCCGCAGGAACCCATGAGCAACCTGGACCCCGCCTTCACCATCGGGGACCACCTCACCGAACCGCTGCGCGTCAAGCTCGGGCTCTCCCGCTCGGCCGCCCGGAAACGCGCACTCGAACTGCTCCGACAAGTGGAGATCCCCGACCCCGAACGCACGTACCGCAGCCACCCGCACCAGATCTCCGGCGGCATGGCCCAGCGCGTGCTCATCGCCGGGGCGATCTCCTGCGACCCCGCCCTCCTCATCGCCGACGAACCCACCACCGCCCTCGACGTCACCGTGCAGGCCGAGGTCCTCGCCCTCCTGCGGCGCCTCCAAGCCGAACGCGGCATGGGCGTGCTACTCGTGACGCACAACCTCGGCGTGGTCGCCGACCTCTGCGACCGGGTGGCCGTCATGCGCGAAGGCCGGATCGTGGAGTCCGGCGGCGCGGAACACATCCTCACCGCACCGGAGGAGCCCTACACCCGGGGCCTCCTCGACGCGGTACTCGACGACACACCGGCCCGAGCGCCGTGGCAGCCCCGGGAGGAGGCCCCGTGAACGGAACGAAACCCCTGCTCGACCTCCGCGACCTGCACGTCTCCTTCCCAGGCAAAGGATGGCGGGCCCCGCGCGTCGAGGTGCTCAAGGGCGTGTCCCTGGACATCCGGCCCGGAGAGACCCTCGGCCTGGTGGGGGAATCCGGTTCGGGCAAGTCCACCATCGGCCGGGCCATCCTCGGCCTGGTCCCCACCTCCGGCGGCAGCATCAGCTTCGACGGTGAGCGCATCGACCGCGCCACCAAACGCAGGCGGCGCGCGCTCAGCCGGGACATCCAAGTGGTCTTCCAGGACCCCTACACCTCACTCAACCCGTCCATGCTCATCGGCGACACCCTCGCCGAACCACTGTTCGCCCACGGCGTGACCGCCGCCGAGGCCCGGGGACGCGTGGCCGACCTGCTCGACCGCGTGGCGCTGCCGCGCGACGCCGTGCACCGGCTGCCCCGGGAATTCTCCGGAGGTCAGCGCCAGCGCGTGGCCATCGCCCGCGCCCTGGCGATATCGCCCCGGCTGATCGTGTGCGACGAACCCGTCTCCGCCCTGGACCTCACCACCCAGCGCACCGTCATGGACCTGCTGCTGGAGATCCAGGAACGCACCGGAGTGGCCTACCTGTTCGTGTCGCACGACCTGTCGGTGGTGCGGGCGCTCAGCCACCGGGTGGCGGTCATCCACGGCGGCGAGATCGTCGAGTACGGCGAGGCCGAGCAGGTCACCGGCGATCCCGAACACCCCTACACGCAGCGCTTGCTGCTGTCCGCGCCGGTCGCCGACCCGGAGCGCCAGAGGCAGCGCCGCAACGAGTACGAAAGGCGGTTCCATGCCGAAGCACACTGAACCGGCCGGGCTGGTCCCGGCCCCCGCCGAACACCGGACCGGGACTGCGGTCGGGGCCGGGTCCGCGGTCCGGATCGGCACGGCCGGGAAGCTGTCCCTTTCCGGTGCCGTCCCCGAGGCCGTCGACTGGTTCGCCTGGACCTGCGGGCGCCTGCACGGACTCCGCGTCGAGCCCGTCCAGGGCGAGGCGGACGTGGTGGTCTCCACCGAGGCCGAGGCCGCCGAGTTCGCGTCCGTCGCCCCGGCCACCGGGGTGGACCCCCGACCCGAGCCGGGGGCGGACGAACGGCACCGCCTGGAGATCGCCGAGGGGTGGGTCAGGCTGTCCTCGACCAGCGTCGAGGGTGCCTTTCGGGCACTGACCAGCCTGGTCCAGCTGCTCACCGTGGACGGCGACGGCCACGTATGGGCACCCGAGGGTGTGTTCGTCGACGGCCCCCGGTACGCCTGGCGCAGCCTTTCACTCGACGTGGTCCGCCACTTCTTCACCTCCGACGAGGTGCGCAGGGTCATCGACCTCATGGCGCTGTACAAGTTCAACGCGCTGCACCTGCACCTGACCGACAGCGAGGGGTGGCGGCTGGAGTCCCGGGCATGGCCCGAGCTGACCCGTCCCAGGTCCGACGGCAGCCGCGAGTACTACACGCGTGAGGAGTTCGCGGGCCTGGTCGCCTACGCGGCCCGCTGCCACATCACCATCGTCCCCGAGGTGGACCTGCCCGGTCACACCCGGTGGGCCTTCGACGCCTACCCCGAGCTCGCCGACGGCATCGACTACCCCCATCCCCGGCTGCGCTACGTGCACCCGGACTCCGAACCCGCCCGCCGCTTCGCCCGGGACGTGATCGCCGAGTTCGCCGAGGCCGCGCCCGGCCCCTTCCTGCACCTGGGCGGCGACGAACCGTTCGGGATGGGCCACGACGACTACGTGGCATTCATCAGCCTCACCCACCAGTGGCTGAGGGAACAGGGAAAACGCGCCTTGGGCTGGCAGGAGAGCGCCCGGGCCGGAGTGCTCGACGGAGAGGACGTCCTCCAGTACTGGATCGGGGCGCCGGAGGAGTTCGACCCCGACGCCATCAAGGAGTCGGTGCCCGAGGAGTACCACCCGCTGGTGGACCAGGCAGCCGAGACCTTCCGGATCTCCCCGGGTGACGTGCCCGCGGCCACGAAGCAGGGCGTCCCCGTGCTGGTGTCGTCGAACTCCCGCCTCTACCTGGACCGCCCCTACGCGGACACGTGCGCGGATCCAGCCCAGGAGGTCGATCGCACACGCTTGGGTCTGCCCGCCTACACCCCGATCACCGTCGAGGAGACGTTCGCCTGGGACCCGGCCGAAACCGCGGAAGCCCAGGCTCCCGGGACCGTCGTCGCCGGCGTGGAAGCGGCGGTCTGGGGCGAGACGGTGGAAGGCTTCGCGGACCTGGCCTTCCTGCTGTTGCCACGCCTGCCCGGCGTAGCGGAGAAGGCCTGGAGCCAGCACCGGACCACCTGGGAAGACCATCGCGGCCGGTTGGCGAGCCACAAACCCCTGTGGGAGGCGCTCGGCTTCGAGAACCACTTCCGTCCCCGGCACTGACCGCACCCTGGCCGACCCTGGCCGGCGCCCCCGGCGAGGGTCGGCCACAGGCGAACGAGCAGGCCTGGCACCAGCAGACCGGGCACGGTTGAGGCCTGCGGTGGCCAGGCCCTCATGCTTAAGACACGGCCCGCAACAGCTTGACGAAACCGTCCGCGTGCCATGCGGCACGGCCGATGAAGAGACCGTCGACGTCTTCCAGGGCAAGAAGGCCGGGCATGTTGTCCAACGTCACCGACCCCCCGTAGAGCAAACCCGCCACAGTGTCCCCGTACTCGCGCCGCAACGCGGCGAACGGCCCTTCCAGTTCTTCCCCGCGTGCCGGTCGGCCGAGTGCCCCGATAGCCCAGCGGGGTTCGTAGGCAATGAGTACCCTGGCCAGCTCCGACTCCGGAACACCGGCCAGGGCACCGCGGGCCTGGGCCAGGATGTACGACGAGGCGTCACCGCTGGCGCGGGTTTCGGCGGGCTCGCCGATACACAGCAGGGGCATCAACCCGTGCCGCAGCGCTGCCTCGACCTTGAGGCGGGTGGCCTCGACGCTCTCGTGGAAATGTGTCCGGCGCTCAGAATGGCCGATTTCGACCATCGTCGCGCCCGCGTCCTTGATCTGCGGCATCGAGACCTCGCCAGTCCAGGCGCCGCTGTCCTGCCAATGCGCGTTCTGCGCACCGACCCGAACGCCGCCAGCGGTATTGGCCTGTCGGCCGAGCCGCTCGGTGACGGTGGCAAGCGCCGTATGCGGCGGGATCACGAAGGCCTCAACGCCCTGGGTCAGGCAGGGATCCTCCGCGATGGCGGTGGCGACCGCGGTCGCGTACTCCCCGGCCTCCGCCAGAGTCTTGTTCATTTTCCAGCTTGTTCCGATCCAGAGCTTCGACTTACGCATTACTTCATGTCGCGGAAGTACTCCGCGAGGGTTTCCATGAGCACGGCGAACGAGGTGGCTCCGGGGTCGGGGGTGCCGAGCGACTTCTCGCCCAGCGCTTGGGAACGCCCCCGCCGCGCGGTGAATCCGGAGGTCTCCTCCGCGGCCTCCCGCGCCGCTACCGCGGCAGCGGAGATCGCGGCGGCGAAGTCCTTCCGCACGTCCATTTCCTGCTCAAGCGTCGCGGCGAAGGGCAGCGCCGCGTCGATCATGGTTTTGTCACCGGGGATGGCACCGCCCACCCGCTGCACCGCCTTGACCCCGTCCAGCAGTGCACGGGCCGCCGTGGTGCCGTCCCCACCGTTCTGGTCTCCCAGCGCACCCCCGGCAGCGGTGAGTGCAGCACCCCAGAGCGCTCCGGAGGTGCCGCCGGCCGTCTCGGACCACGCGGTACCCGCGTGCACCAGGAGCGTGCACGCCCCGGCTCCGCGCTCCAGGGCCTGGCGGCCGGCTCGCACCGCCCCGCCGGAGCCCAGAACCATGGCGTGACCGTGGTCGCCGTCGCCGGCGACCGCGTCGATGCGTCCCCAGTGGTCCTTGTTCCGCTCGCACTGGTGCTCAAGGAGTTCGAGGGCTCTCTGGGCCTGCGCGGCGAGCGCTTGGGAATCAGCTGACGCAGCGGGAACGCCCTCTTCGCCCGGCGTATAGATCTCGGTCCGTTGCGGAGCACCCCACGACCGTTCGAGGCCGTTCAGGTGACCGCGCCGGTAGGCGGGCGTGTCCGCGGGGGCGGCCCAGTACTCCTCGAGCTCCTGGTCGAGGAAGACCAGGGTCAGGGACAACCCCGCCATGTCCAAACTGGTGACGAACTCGCCGACCTCGGGCCGTACCGGTGTCAACCCCGCCTCTTCGAGCCGCTCGGCAATGCGGCCGTAGACGACGAAGAGCTCCTCGTACTTGACCCTGCCCAGACCGTTGAGCACGACGGCGACGCGACCGGAGCGGCCGTCGGGCGCCTCCGCCATGACCCCGTCGAAGAGCACGTCGGCCACCTCGGACGCAGTGCCCATGGGAAGGTCCTTGATCCCGGGCTCTCCGTGAATGCCGAGCCCCACCCCCATCGTGCCCGCGTCCACACCGAAGAGCGCGCTCTTCGCCCCCGGCAGTGTGCAGCCGTCGAACGCCGCACCTAGGGACCTGGTCGCGTCATTGGCCTTCCAAGCGATCCGCTCCGCTTCGTCGATCCCTGCTCCGGCTTCGATGGCCGCCCCGGCGATTTTGAAGACCGGCAGGTCTCCCGCGATGCCACGCCGCTCCCGATGCTTCTCCGGCGGGTTGGAAGCGATGTCATCGCTCACCGCGATGATGCGGACGTCGATGCCCTCAGCGCGGAGCTTCTCCGCGGCACTGCCGAAATGCAGCACATCGCCGGCGTAGTTTCCGAAGCCCAGGATCACACCGCCACCGTTCTCTGCGTTTCGGGCCACGGAGTAGACCTGTGACGCCGAGGGCGAGGAGAAGATGTTGCCGCACGGGGCGCCGTGGGCCATGCCGGGCCCTACCCAACCGGCGAAGGCCGGATAGTGCCCCGAGCCTCCACCGACCACCAGCGCGGGCTGTCCGGCGGGGGTCTGGCGGGAGCGGACCACACCACCGTGCACGGCCGTGGCGTACTGGTCATTGGCCAGGGCGAAGGCCTGGACAGCTTCATGGGAGAAGTCTGATGCCGTGTTGAGGAGGAAGGTCATGACGGTCCTTGCCGGTTGTGCGGACGTTCATACTCGGATGGCTTGGTGGGAACGGAACCCGGGGGTAGCGGCGCGTGCCACTTTTCCACCTGGCTGGTGCGGGTGTCGTTGCACGCACTGACCGGGTTCGGCTCAGGCGCACTTCCCTGTCTGCTCGAAATCGATGAGGGACTGGACTTTCTTGGCGGACGCGCTCGAGTCATCGAACTCGTGGGTCAACCATTCGCGTACCAGTTTGCGGGCGAGTTCCCTGCCGATCACTCTCTGGCCGAGGCACAGGATCTGGGCGTTGTTCGAGAGGACGGAGCGCTCGACCGAGTAGCTGTCGTGCGCGGTGACGGCGCGGACGCCCCCGACCTTGTTCGCGGACATCGCGACGCCCAGTCCGGTACCGCAGATCAGTAGGGCGCGGTCCGCCTCGCCGGCCGCCACCATCTGGGCGGCGGCAACGGCGATCGTCGGATACTCCGTGACCTGCTCGGCCCCGACACCCACGTCGCGTACCGATGACACGCGTTCATGGGCTTCGAGCTCTTCTTTCAGGAACTCCTTGTACTGAAATCCCGCATCGTCCGACCCGACCACCATGCTGAAACGCTTCCCCATAGCGGTTGCTCCTTGCCGCGTAGAACGAAGATGCCGACTCTCAGCACCGTCCTCAGCTTGAGACAGCCGGGAACATATGTCAAGGACACATGTTCTGCACCTGTTCCGCCGCCTGACTTGGCTCACGGTTCGGTGCTCTTCGGGAGAGCAGTGCGCTGACCTGAGGTGATGCGCTGGACCAGAGGCGTTTTCACGCACTAAGGCATTGCTCTAGAGTCACGATGTGGCCTTCATCAGACGGGTGCGAACGGGCTCCGGAGCCACAGCGGTCCAAATCGCTGAGTACGCTCGCGGACGCCAGCGGATCGTGAAACACATCGGCTCCGCACACACCGACGCTGAACTGGGAATACTGCTGCACGAAGCTCGTGAGTGGCTGCAGAACTCCGCTCAGGGGGTCCTGAACTTAGGGCTAGAACCGGCCCCACCCGTGGCGCCCTTGGTCCAGCCCCGCCGCGAACCTCGGCTGTTCGATACCGGCCCCGAGCCCCCAACAGACGCAAGGGACAGCCCCGGCCGGGTCGTGGCCACCCACAGCCGCGTGCTCTTCGACGCCCTGGCCACGGTATTCACCGATCTGGGGTTCGACATCCTCGGTGATGAGGTCTTCCGGGACCTGGTCATCGCCCGGGTGGTGGAGCCGACCTCGCTGCGCGATACCGGCCGCGTCCTTGGGGACCTGGGCAGGGACTCGGCGAGCTACGCGACGATGAAGCGCACCCTGACCCGCGCTGGCAAGGACAGCTACCGCGACCAGAGCGCGGCCTTGTGCTTTGAGCACGCCAGCCGCAGCGGTGATGTGTCCCTGGTGCTCTACGACGTCACCACCTTGTATTTCGAGGCAGAAAAGGAAGACGACCTGCGCAAGGTCGGCTACTCCAAGGAGCGGCGGGTCGACCCCCAGATCGTAGTGGGGCTGCTGGTGGACCGCGGGGGTTTCCCACTGGAGATCGGCTGCTTCGAGGGCAACAAGGCCGAAACGGCCACGCTCATTCCCATCATCAAGGCCTTCCAGGCCCGTCACGGGGTGGCGGAGATGGTCGTGGTGGCCGACGCGGGCATGCTCTCGGCAACCAACCTGCGCGAACTCGACGAGGCTCACCTGCGCTTCATCGTTGGTTCACGCATGACCAAGGCCCCACTCGATCTGGCCTCCCACTTTCGCTGGCACGGGGAGAGGTTCGACGACGGGCAGGTCATCGACACCCTCACTCCCAGGGTCGGCCGCACAAGCGACAACGACCAGGCCCTACGCGCCGAGCCGGTATGGGAGCCCGGTCAGCACCCGAGGTCGTGGCGGGCGGTGTGGTCCTACTCGCGCAAGCGCGCGGTGCGTGACGGTAGGACGCTCACCAAACAGGAGAACCGGGCCCGCTCGGTCGTGGCTGGGGACACGGCGGCACGGACACCGCGGTTCGTCAAGACCAGCAACGGTGCGCGGCGCTTGGATGAGGCCGCACTTCGACGTGCCCGGCGGCTGGTCGGCCTCAAAGGCTATGTCACCAACATCCCTGCCCACCTGATGGGGGCGGGCGAGGTGATCAGCTCCTACCACGATCTGTGGCAGGTCGAGGCGTCCTTCCGGATGAGTAAGACCGACCTGCGAGCCAGGCCCATGTTCCACCGCACTCGCGAGGCGATCGAGGCGCACTTGACCATTGTGTTCACCGCGCTTGCCCTCTCTCGACAGGTCCAGGCCCGCACAGGGCTCGCGGTGCGCAACGTCATCAGGCAGCTGCGGCCTTTGCGCTCGGCGACCATAGCGATCAACGGCACCAACCAGACCTTCGCACCGGCTATCTCCACCGAGGA
>NZ_BAAHAR010000083.1:0-17062 GCF_054777395.1 Nocardiopsis oceani | reverse complement strand
CGTGGTCGTCGCAGAAGACGTAGAGTGCGGTCAGAAGGGTGTCCAGGTCTCGTTTCACACCAAGACTCTGCGGCACCCTTCGCTGTGTCCGCTACCTGCTTACACATCGGACTCACTCATCTAGGGGGCGGCGCTGGACGGGGCAGGGCGGGTTCGACCGAACGCCGGGGTCCGGGTGCCGGTGTCAGGAGACCGTCGGGAGGCTGGCCTGCCGTCGCTCTGGGTGAGGACATACGGTCACACACAATCTCGGAAGCCGCGCGGGACCACAATGTGATGGGCGCATCAGGACGACCCCCTAGGCAGGAGGGACATGGCGCCATACGATGACCTATGTCCTTCGCAAGACGGTAGATCTCGCGATTTGCGACAAAATCTGACAGACAACCAGAGACCGGACGCCAGGCATCAGGTTTCGGTAACGGTTGGATGAGCAATTTCCCCACCCCCCGTGCATGATCGGGAGTGGGGATGGCATGATTACGTACCGGCTAGGACGGGGGCTGTCACCGCCTCCCCAGCCGTTCGCGTGAGCACCCCATCATCGGCAGGCATCGCCTCTGTGATGGCGCTTCTCGTGGTTTCAGCCACACCGGGGAACAACGCCAGCACCGCTCGACGTTTGCGTCGTGCGGGGTGACTCGCGCCGCATGACCAATTTTTGGTGACTGAAGCTTTTTCAGACAGCTTACTAGTGATTTCAGTAGAGGTGGTTCAAGCATGTCTCAGGTACGTCGGCAGGCCGCGCTGCGCCCCCGCCCGAGCTGGGGGTGGCAGGATGCCGCCGCGTGCCGGGGCGAGGACCTTGTGCTCTTCTTCGGCCCCGATGGCGAGCGCCAGCCGGAGCGGGAGATTCGCGAGCGCAAGGCCAAAGAGATCTGTGCGGCCTGCCCCGTTCGAACCGACTGCCTGGACTACGCGATCTCGCGTCCGGAGAAGTACGGCACGTGGGGTGGACTGAACGAGGACGAGCGCGCCTCCGAGCGCCGTCGCCGTATGCGACGCGCCAACGCCGCCTAAATCCCAGGAGTTCCCCCGCCAAGCGGATCTCTCCCGGTGGCCCCGGCCCCGTTAACCCGCGGCGCCCCGACGATCGACGTCGAGGGCGCCGCGGGTTTTCCATGCCCTCCGGACATTTCCGCACCCGTCCGGCCCGGTCAGCAGGAACCTCCCTCAAAGAGGCGGACTCACTCCGCGTGCCGCGACAGGTGCCGGTCGAACCAGTCGAGGGTCGCCACCGCGACCTGGCGCCATTCTTGGGCACCGTGCAGCAGCTGCTCGGCCCCGCACACCACCCGCAGGTCGGTCAGTCCACCCATGCGTCCGCGCGTCCACTCCCCCAGTTCACGCACGAACGAGTCCTCACTCGCCAGCAGGATCAGGGCCGGGGCCCGCACCGCTGACAGGCTCGGTTCGGCGAGGTCGATACGCCCGCCGTGGACCACCACCGACGCCACGTCCTGCGGCCGCTCCGCTGCCGTCACCAGGGCCGCGGGGGCGGCGGCGCCCGAACCGAGGACGCCCAACGGTTCGCTCGCCGCGTCGGTGGCGCGGCGCAACCAGGTCACGGCGGCGCTCAGGCGCTCACCCAGCACCCGCGTCTCCGTTCCGGTGTCCCCCGGGCCCCGCTCGTCCCCGGTGAGCAGGTCCAGCAGCAGCGTGGCGTATCCCGCGCGGTGCAGGGCCGAGGCGATGGCCCGCCACCGGGGGTCGCTCCGGCTCTCCCCGAAGGCCATCACCACCACACCGCGCAGCGCCGTCGGCATGGTGAGGTCACCGTCCAGGTAGACCTGTCCGGCCCGGATCCGCACGGCCCTGGCCGCGTCGGGACGCTGATGAAGGCGGTCGCGTTCGGCCAGGATCGCGGTGACGTGCCCGTCGGTGAGCTGGTCGAAGTCGCTGTACCACTCCCCCACCGCCCGGAAGTTGTCCGGCGCGCTGAGCACCACCAAGGCGTCGGCCTCGGCCCGCAGGATCTCTATGGCCTCCGGGGAGGCCACGGGCACAGCCAGCACCAACCGCGACGGAGCGGCATGGCGGACCATGCGCAGCGCGGCGCGCGCGGTGCCACCGGTGGCGACCCCGTCGTCGACGATCACGCAGTCGCGCCCGGCGATTCTGGGACCGGGGCGTTCCCCCCGGTAGACGCGGCGCCTGCGGTCGAGCTCGTCGCGTTCGGAGGCCACGGTGTCGGACAGGGCCTGCCGTGGCACACGCAGACGGGCGAGGGCCCGGTCGTCGTAGAGGACGTGACCGTCCTCGGAGATCGCACCCACTCCGGTCTCCGGCCTCCCCGGCAGACCGATCTTGCGGACCACGAGCACATCGAAATCGGCGTCCAGGCGCTGGGCCAGTTCCGCGCCGACCGGAACCCCGCCCCGCGGCAGCGCGAGCACGACCGGATCGTTGACGGCGTGGGGACGCACCCGCTCGGCGAGGCGTCGGCCTGCCTCGGACCTGTCAGCGAAGGGCAGTGAAACGGGTACCGGGTTCATGTCCTCACCGGCGCCGGGGCCGCGTGGCCCGGCACCGCTCCTTCCGGCTGTGTGGAGTGAGCCGCTGGAAAAGTGGTACCGGCATACCCCGCGGCGCACGGGTTACAACCCCGGCCAGCCGCAAAAAGCGCGACGGTTTAGGGCGTGTTCGGTGGATGCTGCCCGTCGCGAACAGGGCACTGCGCCGTAGGCGTCCGTTGAGGGTGGTGGCGGGCGACGGGCAGAAGGTGCCGCGCCGTAGGCGTCCGTTGAGGGTGGTGGCGGGCGACGGGCAGAAGGTGCCGCGCCGTAGGCGTCCGTTGAGGGTTGGTGGCGGGCGACGGGCAGAAGGTACCGCGCCGTAGGCGTCCGTTGAGGGTTGGTGGCGGGCGACGGGTGGGCGGTGCTGGCACAAGGCCGAAGAAGGAGTTCCCCTGCTGTGCGCCGCCTCGCAAGCTCGGCAACATCGCACAGCGGGGGCCCGCCCGGGTTTGGCTGTCGACTGAGAGATGAGCAGTGACAGTGCCGCTGGGGCGACGCGCAGCAGGGTAAGTGTCAGCCGAGCATGCCCTAACGCCTTCGGAACCCGCGGCGGAGCACCGCCATCAACAAGGCGTCGTGTCGACGGCCCTCCCAGAGAAGCGCGTCGCGCATCCTGCCCTCGACGTAGAAGCCGCAAGAGCGGTAGACCGCGATGGCCCGCATGTTGAAGGCGTACACGTACAACCAGACGCGGTGCAGACCGATGTGCTCGAAGGCGTACTCGAGGACGAGCTCCGTGGCCTCCCTTCCCAGACCCTGGCCGGTGAACTCGATCGCCGACAGGGCAATGCGGTACCCAGCGGTCTCGTTCTCCGGGGATACCGCGTAGATGGAGAGCTCACCGAGGTAGCGGCTGTCCTGGGGCGCGATGATGGCCAGATCCAAGCGGCCGTCCCTATCCGCGCCGCCCTCGCACCACTCGCGCGCACGGTCGTAAGTGAGGTGGCCGTGGGAACCCGTGAGCCTGCGGACCTCCTCGTCGAGTCCCGCCGCGAAATAGTCGTCCGTGTGCTCCGGCCCCAACGGGACCAACCGGACGCTCTTCCCGGTGAGGGTGGGCGTTTCTCGAAGCGCGCTCGTGTTGATCATGATGATCTTCCGGTTCCGACCAGGACCGTCGGGGCACGGCGGATCCCAGTGTGGGGGCGGGGGTCAGGGGTGCCGTACGCGGGAGCGGGCCGCTGGGCGGGGCCGGTGCAGGGCCCGGACTGGGAGGGCGGATCGGGGGGCGACGCCGGGTTGCGTGTTCTCCTGTGTCGCTTGGGTGACGGGGACAGAATCCCTATGTAAAACGGCCCCGGGTCCGATGGCAAGCCCGAAGGGCCATCGCGCTGAGAATACTCTGGTCGTCCGCTCATAGGACCCGATACGATCCGCAGGCACCGAAACGACCTGTGGGAGACACCCGTGAACACGCAGACCGACGCTTCCAGAAGCGCACCCCCGCCCGAAGCCAAGCGGGCGCGCGTCGCGGTCTCCACACTGTTCTTCGTCAACGGATTCACCTACACGAACGTGGTGCCGTGGCTCCCCGTGATCAAGAACGGCCTGGGACTGAGCAACGCGGAGCTGGGGCTGGCGATCGCGGCGATGCCCTTCGGAGCCATCCTGACCGGGATGCTCGCGGGGCCGCTCATCCACTGGTTCGGCAGCGGCCGGACCGCGGTAGGCACGAGTCTGATCACGCTGGGAGCGCTTCCGTTCATCGCGCTCGCGCAGAACTGGTGGATGCTCGCCGCGGCGCTGTTCGTCCTCGGATCCGCCGACGCCTGGACCGACTCCGCCCAGAACTCCCACGGTCTGCGCGTCCAACGGCGCTACCGCCGCAGCATCATCAACACCTTCCACGCGGTGTGGAGCCTGGCCGCGGTCTCCGGAGGCCTGCTCGGAGCGGCCATGGCCGGAAGCGGGGTACCGATCCTGTGGCACCTGGGCGGAGTGATGGCCCTGCTGGTGGTGGTGAACCTGGTGGTGAGCCGCATGCTGCTGCCCGGCCCGGAGAACAGTGAGCGGGAGGACGGCACCAACGGCCACGACGGCAACCGCTCCCGCATCCCCGGGAAGGGGATCGTCCTGCTGCTGATGCTGGGAGTCCTCCTCATGATGGCCGGCGGCATCGAGGACTCCGCGGCCTCGTGGGGAGCCGTGTACATGACCTCCGAACTCGGCGCGCCCCTGTTCCTGGCCGCCATGCCGTTCGTGGCCTGCCAGGCGATGATGACGATCGGGCGCCTGCTCGGCGACCGGGTCACGGACCGCTTCGGCGCCGCCTTGGTCGGCCACGCCGGCGGGCTCCTGGCCGCGGGCGGCCTGACCTTCGCCCTCCTGCTGCCGCACCCGGTGACCACCATCATCGGATTCGGTGTGATGGGACTGGGCGTGTCCACTCTGTTCCCGCTGACCCTGGCCGCGGCCGGGAACGTGCCCGGTGTCCGTACCGGGGACGGAGTCACGGTGGTGGGCTGGCTGGGCCGCGCCGGGTTCCTGGCGTTCCCGCCCATCGTCGGTTTCCTCGCCGACTCCGTGACCCTCGGCGGCGCGCTCTGGGTGATCGCGGCCGCCGGCGTGGCCGCCTTCCTGCTCTCCCCCGCCCTCAGGCCCCGCGGCTGACCGAACCCGCCAGTCAAGAGAAGGGCCCCGCCTGCCAGACCCTGAGGTACTGGCAGGCGGGGCCCGCACACCCGCGCGGACGCGGGAGCGAACGCGGTGTTACTCGACCGTGCCCGGGCGACGGCTGCCCGCCCACAGGGCCAGCGCACCGATACCGGTCACGACGGCGCCGCCGAGCACGAAGCCCGACATGTCGACGCCCGTGGCGGCGAGGGTCTCGCCACCGCCGCCCGCGGTGCTCGTCGGGGTCGTGGACTCGGGGGACGAGTCGCCGGGCGCGCTACCAGCCGGGGGCTGGAGGTCGTCACCCGGGTCGGTGCCGTCCTCAGGCGGGTCCACCGGCGGGTCCGTGGGCTCCTCCGGGTCCGTCGGCGGGTCCGTGGGCTCCTCCGGGTCGGTCGGCGGGTCCGACGGGTCCTCACCGTCGTCCGGCGGCGGGTCCGTGGGCTCCTCCGGGTCGGTCGGCGGGTCCGACGGGTCCTCACCGTCGTCCGGCGGCGGGTCCGTGGGATCCTCCGGCGGGTCGTCCGGGGCTTCCGGCGGGTCCTCCGGCGGGTCCTCCGGGTCCGGGCTCTCGCCCTCGTCCGGCGGCTCGTACGGAAGGATGGAGACGACGTCGTCAACAACGTCCTCAACCACCGGAGACAGTTCGCTCTCGGGGATCTCGATCTCCGGGAGCTCGGCCTCCGGGGCCTCGGCCTCCGGGGCCTCGACCGTCTCCTCTGTCGCCTCAGGCGCGTCGGGAACGGTCTCGTCCACGGACTCGGCCGCGAAAACCGGACCGACCGAGAAACCGGCCATGAAAAGGCCCGCCGCGGTGACGGTAACTACCCGATTCTTGGGGGACATCCCACTCCTTTCTTCATCTTGTTGTGGTTATTCCTCAGGGGGGATGGCATACAGGTGGTCGTCGTGGACCACCACCGCACGGTCGCCGAGCAGGCCGTGCGGGGTCTCTGAGTCCTCGGGGAGTTCGGTGGGGTCGCCGGAGGCGTCCAGCGCCACCCGGGCCCCGTCGAGTTCCCCGAACATGCGGTCGCCGATCGCGGTCTCCGGTTCGAAACCCGGGACCACGGCGGTCTCACCGGACGCGGGGTCGAACAGCACCGGGCCGTAGGCGACCAGGTCCGGACCGATGGGAGCGGAGAGGTGACGCGTCTCCTCCAGCGCGTCCTCGTCGATCTCGGCGCTGCCGAGCGTGGTGCCCTCCTCGCGGTCGTGGAAGGCAAGGACCGATCCGTCGCCCTGGAGCGGCTCCCAACGGACGACGACGTACTCGCGAAGGGCGGTCAGCACCGCCTCCATCTCGCCGGCATCGTCCGGGCGCTCAGCGTGGACCTCCTCGGCGTCGCCATCGGGCTCCACCCAGTTCCAAGGGCCGCTGACGACGGCGGTCAGGACGCGCCCGTCGGCGGCGAGCATCGGCGCGGAGCCCCCGGGGGCCTCAACCTCCTCGAGTTCACCACCCAAGGGCAGGTAGGCGTCCTCATCGTCACGGACCAGGGCGGATTCACCCGCGAACCGGGCCGAAGCGGACTCGGGGAGTTCGACGCTGCTGCCGCTGCCGCCCCCCGCGGGCCAGAAGTACAGGGCCTGGGCCGTCTCCATGACGATGGTGGTCTCGCCGTCGTACTCCACGAAACGCGGGGCACCAAGCCCCTCACCCGCTTCGAAGGGCAGGGTCACGGACCACTGCCGCGACCCCTCGGAGTCGAGCAGGTTGAGGCGTTCGTCCGGGTCGATGTAGGCGAGGTGCTCCCCGTCCCGGCTGACCCCCGGGCTCGTCTCGGGCGCCAGCTCCTCGGAGATGTCAACCACCGGAGCAAAACCCGGAGGGGCCGAGTACTCCAAGGCGACGGTGTTGTCCTCGTCCGCTTCGTCCGCGCCGTTGGCGGGCCCCGGAAGGAAACGTACCGCGGCCGCCCCGAGTCCGACCACGAGCAGCAGCGCGGCCGCGGCCGCCCCGACGATCAGGAGCTTGCGGCTGTTGCTGCCTCCGCTTTGCTGCTGTCCGGGCACCGGGGCCTGCGGCGGCCCCTGGGGGCGGTCCGGCACGGACGGCTCCGCCGCCTGCACCACCCCGTCGGGCGTGGCGACCAGCCGCCAGTATCCGTTGGCGTCCCGGGCATCGACCAGGACCGGCTGCCCGATACGAGCGGCATAGCCGGTGGCGACGTCCAGCGCAGCACGTCTGGTCTCCTTGGGCGCAGGTCCGGTCACGACCTGACGATGCCCGTCGATGACGATCTCAGCGCTGCTTTCGTCGGGCGCGATGACGATGACGGCGGTGGGCCGGGAGTGCCCCGGACGGGACGCCCGGCTCATGGTGCCTCCGAAGGCATGGGGAACGTGAACCTGTTCGTGTACGGGAGCAGGGGAAACTGGGTCAGAGATGACCATGGGTCGTGGCTTGGCGGGGTGACCAAGCGGGGGTTAGCGGGGATTAACGGCACACGCGTAGTCAATGCTGCACGTGATGATACTGACCACCGCAGGGGATGATCAGTTCGCTCCTTCGCCAAGAAATCGGACAACGATCGCGTTATCTCCACCCGACTCCTCACCCCACCTGGGCTGACCTGCTACTACGCGCGATGTCGCGTCACGGAGCGCATCGTGCCCACCACGCCAACGCTCGTGTGGACACGCCACAACGTAGTGAGGTTCACGCCGAAAGTGGCCGGATCCGGCCACTCTGGAACACGGGAGGATCCCGAGCACACCCTCGTCACTCCGGTGCTCACCGGCCGTTGGGGCCGTGGATGGTCTCGATGACCGCCTGTTCGCGACGCTGGGCGATACGGTCGGCTCGCTCGAACCGGCGGTTGGCGAGCTCGGCCCGGGCTGCGGCGGTGCGCACGGTGGGCCACAGGGCGTCGATCTCGGAGTTGAGCGAAGAGCCCACCAGGATGGCGAACGCCATGACGTACAGCCAGGCCAGGATCGCGATCGGCGCGGCGAGCGAGCCGTAGATGGTCACCTGGCCGAAGGAGGCGTCCAAGTAGGCGCGCAGACCCGCGGAGCCGGCGAGGAGCACCGCGGCGGCCAGGACCGCACCGGGAAGGTGGCGCCACACCGGGGTGCGCACCGGGATGCTCAGCGCGTAGAGGAAGGTGACCGCCGTGACCACCAGCAGGGCCACAATCGGCCAGTAGAGGAGGTTCAGGCGGCCCACCGTGACCGGCAGGAGCTGGTGGACGAGCTCCGGCCCGGCCACGATGACCGGCAGGACCAGCACCGCGAAGAGCAAGCCGCCGAGGTAGGCGAAGAAGGCCAGGAATCGCTGGCCCACCCATCCGCGCAGCTCGTCCAGGCCGTAGGAGATGGTGATCGAGCGGATGAAGACGTTCATCGCCCGGGAACCCGACCACAGGGACACCAGGAAGGTGGCCGAGAGGATCCCGCCCTGGACGCCGCCTAGGAAGTCGTCCACCAGCGGCGCCACCACGCTGTCCACGGTGGCGGGGGTCAGGACCCGGGCGGCCAGGTCCAGCATCCACACACGGATCTCGACCACGATCTCCTCGCCGAACACCGCCGCCAGCGGACCGAGTGCACCCAAGAGGCACAGCAACAGCGCGGGGAGTGAGATCAGCGCGAAGAAGGCGGACTCGGCGGCCAGGCCGATCACTCGGTCACGACCGAGGGTCCGGATGGTGCGCAGCACGAGGAGCGTCCCGCTGTGGAACACGGGATGACGTTTCAGCCAGGCGTCGGACGCTCGCCACAGGCCCTCCCAGAAACCCACCACAGGAGGAACGTTAGTCGAAGGCATGACGTGACTCACGTCTCCATGGGCCGGTCACGCCTGGACAAAGGCGCGGCCCGCGTGCCATTCTCAAACCATGACCGCTGTTCTTGACCCCATGCTCCGCGTGCGCCGCCACGTGGACTTTCTTCGGGTCAGCAGCGCCATCTGTTGCAGCGTCGGATAACTCTTCGCCGCCTTATTGACGCACCCGTGACACAGGGGTGTGCGCGGCCCCGGCGCTTCCCTCTGCATCGAACTCCCACATCCGCGGATTTCACCCGTATCACCTGGCACGACGACGTGCGGTGCATACGGGCCTGCGGTGCGGACGCCGGGACCGTGAGCATCCCGCGACCCCATCGGAGACACCCGCGATGCCTCCCTCTTCCGCGCAGCCCGGCAAGGCAGCGACAGCAGCCAAGCCCCGGCGCCGTCGTGGTGAGGGCCAATGGGCCCTCGGCTACCACGAACCGCTGAACAAGAACGAGGAGAACAAGAAGAACGACGACGGACTCAACGTCCGCGATCGGATCATCAACGTCTACTCGAAGGCCGGGTTCGACTCGATCGACCCAGCCGACCTTCGTGGGCGCTTCCGCTGGTTCGGCCTCTACACCCAGCGGGCCCCGGGCATCGACGGCGGCAAGACCGCCGTCCTGGAGCCCGAGGAACTCGACGACCGCTACTTCATGCTGCGCGTGCGTATCGACGGCGGCCAGCTCTCCATCGCCCAGATGCGCGCCGTCGGCGAGATCTCGCGGGACTACGGCCGCGACACCGCCGACATCACCGACCGGCAGAACGTGCAGTACCACTGGATCCGGGTCGAAGATGTGCCCGCGATCTGGGAGAAGCTGGAATCGGTCGGCCTGTCGAGCATGGAGGCCTGCGGCGACACCCCGCGTGTCATCCTCGGTTGCCCGCTGGCCGGGGTCGCCGAGGACGAGATCCTCGACGCCACTCCCGAGATCGAGCAGATCTACGAGGACCACATCGGCAGTCCGCTGTACTCGAACCTGCCGCGCAAGTTCAAGTCCTCGATCTCCGGGTGCGCCACGCACTGCGTCAACCACGAGATCAACGACGTCGCCTTCGCCGGGGTCCGCAACGAGGCCGGTGAGGCCGGCTACGACCTGTACGTCGGCGGCGGCCTCTCCACCAACCCCATGTTCGCCAAGCGCCTGGGCACCTTCGTGCGCCCGGACCAGGTGAGCGAGGTCTGGGCGGGCGTGTGCGCGATCTTCCGCGACTACGGCTTCCGCCGCCTGCGGACCCGCGCCCGGATCAAGTTCCTCATCAAGGAGTGGGGCCCGGAGAAGTTCCGCGAAGTACTCGAGCAGGAGTACCTCGGGTACGCGCTGCCCGACGGCCCCGCCGTGGAGCTGGACACCGGCACCGAGCGTGACCACGTCGGCGTGCACCGCCAGCGCGACGGGAAGTTCTACGTCGGCTTCGCGCCGAAGGTGGGGCGTGTCTCCGGCAACAAGCTGCTTCGGGTCGCCGAGATCGCCGAGGAGCACGGTTCGGACCGGATCCGCACCACCGCGGACCAGAAGCTCGTCATCCTCGACATCGACGAGGACCGGGTTCCGTCGATCACGGCGGCGCTGGAGTCGGAGGACTTCCAGGTGCACCCGAGTGTCTTCCGCCGCCAGACGATGGCCTGCACCGGCATCGAGTTCTGCAAGCTGGCGATCGTGGAGACCAAGGGCCGCGCGGCCTCGCTCGTCGACGAGCTGGAGAAGCGTCTGCCGGACTTCGAGGACCCCGTGACCATCAACGTCAACGGATGCCCGAACTCCTGCGCACGCATCCAGGTCGCCGATATCGGTCTCAAGGGTCAGCTGATGCTGAACAACGAGGGCCAGCAGGTGGAGGGTTACCAGATCCATCTGGGCGGCGGCATGGGGCTGACCCAGGCCTTCGGCAAGAAGATCCGCGGACTGAAGGCCACCGCCGACGAACTGCCCGACTACATCGAGCGGTTGCTGCTGCGCTTCCAGGAGCAGAAGCAGGACGGCGAGACCTTCGCGAACTGGGTCGGACGCGCTGAGGACGCCGACCTCAAGTAAGGAACTCAAGGAAGAGGTGCGCCATGTCCGAGAGGGCCGCGCCCCATTACTGCCCCTATTGCGGCGACGAGGACCTGGTGCCGGAGGAGGGAGCCGCCGTCAAGGGTGAGGGCTACCCCTGGGCCTGCTTCTCCTGCGCCCGGGTGTTCCGGGTCAAATACGTGGGCCTGCGCTCCGCCTCGTTCTCCGCGGGCGGTGCCCCCTCCAGACCGACGGAAGGGAACGAATGAACGCCACGATCACCCAGACGGGTGGCCCCGAGCTGGCCGACCGGGCCGCTCGGGAACTCGAAGGGGCCTCGGCCCAGGAGATCATCACCTGGGCGTCCGAGACCTTCGGTGCTGAGCTGTGCATGACCTCCTCCATGGCCGACGCCCTCATGGTGGACCTCGCGTCGAAGGCGGCCCCGGGGATCGACGTGATCTTCCTGGACACCGGCTACCACTTCCCCGAGACCCTCGGCACTCGGGACGCTGTGGCCTCCATCTACGACATCAACCTGATCAGTGTGGAGCCGAAGCGGACCGTGGCCGAGCAGGACCTGGTACTCGGCCCGAGGCTGCACAACCGGGACCCCGGCATCTGCTGCCACCTGCGCAAGGTGGAGCCCCTGCAGCGCGCCCTGGAGCCGTACTCCGCCTGGCTGACCGGCCTCCGGCGCGAAGACTCGGTGACCCGCCGCGACACCCCCGTCGTGCAGTGGGACCGGCGGCGTCAGATGACCAAGGTGAACCCCATCGCAGGGTGGACCCAGGAGGAGGTGGACACGTACATGGCCGAGCACGGTGTACTCGTGAACCCCCTCCAGTACGACGGTTTCCCCTCGATCGGCTGCGAGCCGTGCACCCGCCGGGTGGCTCCGGGCGAGGACCCCCGGAGCGGCCGCTGGGCCGGAAGCGGCAAGACCGAGTGCGGGATCCACGTATGAGCGAGGCGAGCGAGCGGATGGAAAAGACGGTGCCGCTGCTCGCGGTGGCGCACGGAAGCCGGGACCCGAGGTCGGCCGAAGCGGTCTCAGCGGTCTTCGACCGGGTGCGCGCGCTGCGCCCGGAACTGGACGTGCGGCTGTCCTACCTGGACCACGTCGCGCCCAGCGCAGAAGACGCGCTGGATGAGCTGGCCGCAGGCGGCGCGGGTGAGGTCGTGGTGCTGCCGCACCTGCTCACGGCGGCCTTCCACAGCAAGGTGGACCTGCCCGCCGTACTGGACCGGGCGCGGAAGCGCAGCCCGTGGTTGCGGGTGCACTACGCCGACACCCTGGGCCCGCACCCGCTGCTGTTGGACGCGGTGGAGCGTCGGCTGTCCGAGGCCGGTGCGCAGGCCGGCCCCGAGACCGCGCTGGTGCTGGCGTCGGCCGGATCGAGTGACCCGGAGGCCAACGCCGTCGTGGATGACCTGGCCCGCCAGCTGGCCGAGCGCGGCCCGTGGGGCGAGGTCGTGGCGGCCTACGCCTCGGCCGTGCAGCCGACCCCGGACGAGGCGGTAAGCGCCCTCGTGGGGCGGGGTCACCGCCGTGTGGCGGTCAGCGGCTACCTGCTGGCGCCCGGTTTCTTCTCCGACCGGGTGAGGACCCGGTCGGTGGAAGCGGGGGCTGGGGTAGTAGCCGATGCCCTCGGGGCCGTCCCAGAGCTCGCTCAGGTGGTGCTGGAGCGCTACGACGCAGCAGTGGCGGACCGGCACGCCACCGTATGAGAGCAGCCCGGTGAGATCGCGATGGTGAGCGCACGCGGCCGCGGAGAGTTCGAGGATGGCGGGGTGGCCCCTGAGTGGGGGCCACCCCGCCTCTTCGCGTCCGCTGCGCCTCAAGCAGTCGCTGGGACCATGGTCGAGGTCGAGGCTTTCGAGTTGGCCCCATGGCCGGTGACCCGGGAGCTCTACCACGCCGTCACCGGAGCAGCGCCGCCGTCGGACACAGCGGGGCCGAAAGCGCCGGTCACGGAGGTCTCTTGGCTGGAGACCGTTCGGTTCTGCAACGCGCTCTCCCGGTTGGCCGGGTTGCGTCCCTGCTACTCAGCGGGGACGGATCCCGACGCGGAGGACGTGGCCTGGGACCGGACCGCCGACGGGTACCGGCTGCCCACCGAGGCCGAGTGGGAACACGCCTGCCGGGCCGGGACCTCAGCCGTCCGGTACGGAGAGCTGGACGACATCGCCTGGTACCGAAACAATTCCGAGGGCCGGGTACAGGACGTCGCGGGCAAGCTGCCGAACGCATGGGGCCTGCACGACATGATCGGCAACGTGTGGGAGTGGTGCTGGGACGTCTACGATCCCCGCGTTTACGGCCCGTACCGGGTGTTCCGCGGCGGAGGCTGGAACGATCGGCGCTGGGGCTGCCAGGCCTCTGGGCGGCGGAAGAGCCACCCGAGCCTGCGTATCGACGACCTCGGCTTCCGCATCGCCCGCTCAACGGAAGCTGCCCGCCGTCAGGCCGGTCACCAGGTAGCGCTCGATGAAGACGAACAGCACCACGACCGGTAGCACCGCCACCAGCGAGGCCGCGAACAGGTACTGCCACTGAACCTCGTACTGGCCGATGAAGGCGGTGATGCCCACCGTCAGCGGTTGCCGGTCCTCCGAGGTACTCAGGGTCAGCGCCACCACGAACTCGTTCCAGGCCGAGATGAAGGTGAAGATGACCGCGGTCACCACACCGGGAAGCGCGGTGGGAATGGTGATGCGCAGCAGCACACCGATGCGGCCCAACCCGTCGGCCATGCCCGCGTCCTCGAGGTCCTTGGGAATGGCGGCGAAGGTCGCCGTCAGGATCCAGGTAGAGAAGGCCAGGTTGAAAGCCGCGTTCACCAGGATCAAGGCCAAGTAGGTGTTGACCAGGTCCAGCGCCACGAACTGCCGGTACAGGCCGATCACCAGTGCAGTCGGCGCGAACATCTGGGTCACCAGCACCAACAGCAGAAATGCGGTACGGCCGCGATAGGCGTTGCGGGCCGTGTAATAGGCGGCCGGAGTGGCCACCAACAGCACCAGCAAGGTGGAACAGGTGGCCACGATCAGCGTCACGCGCAGGTGCTCACCGATCGGCGCGACATTCCACACCTCGACGAAGTTCGCCCACTGCCACTGCTCGGGCAGGATCGAGGTCGGGGTGCGGAACAGCTCCTGCGCCGGTTTCAGCGAGGTCAGAAGCATCTGCAGGTAAGGGGCCAAGAAGACGAAGCCCACCAGCCACGCGCCACCGGTGATGAGCGCCCGGCGCAGCGTGAATCCCGCGGGGCGGCCCGTACGACTGGCTCCGAGGCGCCGCGGTGCACGCTTGCGTTCCGGGGTTCCCCCCGGGGCTGCCTTCGACATTCAGACCTCCATCCCGCGTTTGCGCACGATCCGCAGGTAGATCAGCACGACAACGAGCACCAGCAGGAAGTTGACCACCGCCATGGCCGCCGAGGCACCGACGTCGTTGCGCACGAACGCCAACTTGTACATGAACGTGGTGGTCGTGTCTGTTGCCGAGGCCGGACCGCCCCCGGTCATCACCCAGATGATCGGAAAGGAGTTGAACACGTTGATGATGTTGATGACGGTGGCGATCAGGATGGCCGGGCGAAGCATCGGCAGCGTGATGCCGACGTAGGCCTGCCACGCGGACGCCCCGTCCATCCGGGCGGCTTCGTACACCTCTTGGGGGATGGCGGACAGCCCCGCGATGATCACGTAGATGGTGAACGGCAGGGACACGAACACCGCCACCCACATCATCCACGGCAGGGCGGTGGAGGGCTGCCCCAACCAGTCCACCGGTCCGTCGAGAATGGGCCCGACCAGTGGCAGCGGCCGGGTGAGGATGCCGTTGACCAGACCGTAGAAGTAGTCCAGCATCCACCGCCACACGATGGCCGTCATCACCAGCGAAGCGGCCCACGGCAGGATGATCAGCCACCGCACCACACGCCGACCGGGGAACCTCTGCTGCAACAGCTGGGCCAGCAGCAGACCGAGCACCACCGTGATGGTCACGATCCCGGCCACCCACACCACGGTGCGCAGGACGACCGGCACCAGTTCCGGTTCGGCCAGCAGAGTGCGGTAGTTGTCCAGCCCGGCCGGACCACGCACCATGCCGGTGAGCGAGATCTCGGAGAAGGACGTGCGGAGCATCTCCACCGCCGGCCACAGCACCACGGCGAAGATCAGCAGCAGTGCCGGTCCGATCCAGGGAAGCGGGGCCAAGGCCCGGGCGAGACGTCGCGACCGCCCGGTCTTGGCCCGCTCAGCGGTCACCCTGCTCAATCCGATGCTTCCTCTGCCCGGCGCTGGATCTCGTCCAGCACCTCCTGCGGGTCGCCGTCCTGTACTCCGGTACCGACCTCCTCCTTGACCGCACCGTCAACGGTGGTCCAGGCCGGGTGCTCCGTGGGATAGAACTCCGACGTGGGCAGCGATTCGATGAACGGCTCCATGAGCGGGTCGTCGTCCATGTGGTCGACGGCGGCCTCGGTCGCCGGCAGGAAGCCCTCCAGCTCCAGGAACTCCGAGTAGTTCTCCTCCTGGTAGAAGAAGTCCAGGAACAGGTTGACGGTCTCGTCGTTTCCGTTGTCGAAGGCCATCAGGAAGTCCTGGACCCCCAGCGTCATCGGCGGGTCCCCGGCGTCGGCCAGCGGGACCTCCGCGACGTTGTAGTCCAGGTCGGGGTTCTGCTCCTCGATCATGCCGGGCAGGAAAACGGCACCGTTGAGCATGCCGATGTCCCCCTGCGCGAAGACGTTGAACAGGTCGGTGCGGTCGGTTCCGCCCGGGTTGGGCTGGGTGAGACCGTCGTCGACCATCCCGGAGAGGAATTCCAAGGTCTCGGTGTTCTCGGGGCTGTTGATCTGCCAGTCATCGCCGTCGTGCAGGGTGCCGTTGTTGCCGGCGATCCACATCAGGAACTCGGCCTGGGCCTCTTCCGGGCCCAGCGGCAATCCGTAGCCGATGGAGTCGCCGTCCAGGTCGTCGATGGCTCCGGCGGCCTCCCGAAGCTCGTCCCAATCGGCGGGCGGCTCCTCGATTCCCGCCTCGTCGAACAGTTCCTCGTTGTAGAAGAGGAGTCGTGTGCTGGCGATGAACGGCAGTGCGTACTGGGTTCCCTCGTAACTGGCCGCCTCGGCGAAGCCCTCGTCGAAGTCGTCGAGGATCTCTGGGGAGACCGCGTCCTCTGCGGGCACCAACAGGTCGTCCAGCGCGTACTCGGCGAACTTGTTCAAATTGAGGATGTCGGGCTGTTCACCGGTCTGGATGCGGGTGACGATCTCCTGGTCGATGTCGTTCCAGTTGACCACCTGCAACTCGACGCTGTGGTCCGGGTTGGCCTCCTCGAACTCGTCGATGAGGTTCTCCCAGTAGGGCTGCGTTTCGGGGCTGTACTCGGCCGCCATGAAGGTGATGGTGTTGTCCCCGCCCCCTCCCCCGGCTTCGCACGCCGCCAGGGGAATCAGAAGCCCCAGCGCCGCCGCGCTTGGGAGGAGCCGTTTTGCTCGCGGATGCATGTCTTACCACCGTCTCTCCGTTGGAGCTGGGTGAGCGTGAAGTGTCCGGGAGTGGCTCGGCACGTGCTCGCCAACCGGGCACGCTGAACGCACCACAGTGATCAGTTCTGCCTCTTTTTCGCGATTAGACATCAAAAACACTCACGACGGCAAGAGGCGGTTACCAACCTGCTACTTGGGATTTTGCTGCGATACTCCTGGACGCGCGGGGTCGGTGTCCAGGGACGGCATCCAAGGTCGGCCGCCGCATCGATAACCTCGAATAGTTGCCCACCCTTGGTCGCTGACAGTTATGGATATTCGATGCCAGATAGTGACATGAATGGACACCTCGGGACATAAAGGGACAGATGCGGATAGAGAGGGGCAGCTGGGCCAGTTGCGGGCAGGCCTGGGCAGTTGGCGTTTACCCCGTTGGCTTGGGGTGACTGTTCAGGTCTTTGGGTGAGTTGATCGGTTCGCCTGCGAGAGGGACCCCTGGGCTGCAACGATGAACCCGTGAACTCCTCCGACCAGACCGCGCCCTCCTACGAGGAGCTCGCCGCGCTGGTCGTGCAACTACGGTCCGAGCTAGAGAACGCGAACAAGCGCATCACCGAGCTTCAAGCCCAGCTCGGCCGGACCTCGCGT
>NZ_BAAHAR010000082.1:0-17242 GCF_054777395.1 Nocardiopsis oceani | reverse complement strand
AACCTGCACCACGCCGACCCGACCTGCGCCCGCCACGGTGTGCTCAAGGGCCAGATCGACATCTCCGCCCGGGTCATCTGGATGTTCGAGAAGTTCGGCTGGGCCACCAAGGTCCGCTGGCCCAAGAGCGAACGGCTCGCAGCCAAGCGGGTCAAGGTCTAGGATCGGTAACCATCATGGGAGCAGCCGACAGCGAGCAGAGGACCCGTGTGCGCCGCAAGCGCATGACGGGCAAGGAGCGTCGGCAACAGCTGTTGGAGATCGGCCGGGAGCTGTTCGCCGAACGGGGGTTCGACGCGACCTCCGTCGAGGAGATCGCCGCACGGGCCGGCGTGTCCAAGCCCGTGGTCTACGAGCACTTCGGCGGTAAGGAAGGCATCTACGCCGTCGTCGTGGACCGGGAGATGCGTACGCTCCTGGGCATGATGGGCGAGGCCCTGACCGCCGAACACGCCCGGAGCAAGATCGAGAAGGCAGCTCTGGCCCTGCTGCGCTACGTCGAGGAGGACAGTGTCGGGTTCCGGGTACTGACCCGTGACTCGCACGTCGCCTCCGGCACCGGAAGTTTCGCCAGCCTCATCAACGACATCGCCAGCCAGGTCGAGCACATCATGGCCGACGAGTTCGCCGAACGGGGTTACGACCCGGCGCTCGCCCCCATGTACGCGCAGGCCCTGGTGGGTATGTGGGCGCTGACCGGCCAGTGGTGGCTGGAAGTGCGCAAGCCCAAGCGCGAGGTGGTCGCGGCGCACCTGGTCAACCTGGCCTGGAACGGGCTCTCGTCCTTGGAGGCGAAGCCGAAGCTGGACACGCGCCGACGGCGTTCGGACTGACGGCCCCTTCCTGTGGGGCTGCTCACAGGAGGGGACATCGTCCATGGTCACCGGTGGGGCGGGTGTGCATCGCATACCCGCCCCACTATCTTGATGTCAAGAGATATGCTGGTGCCATGCGCGATGAGGTGGATGGGCTGATCGAGGCGTGGAGCTCCGAACGGCCGGACGTGGACGTGACACCCCTTGAGGTGTTCAGCCGGGTGTCACGGCTTGCCCGCCACCTGGACCGTGCCCGGCGCACCGTCTTCACCGAGCACGAGCTGGAGCCCTGGGAGTTCGACGTCCTGGCCGAACTGCGGCGCTCCGGCCCTCCGTACGAACTGAGCCCCGGCCGCCTGCTGAGAGCCACCCTGGTGACCTCAGGGACCATGACCAACCGGGTGGATCGCCTGGCCGCCGCGCAACTCGTCCGCCGCAGACCCGACCCCGCCGACAAGCGCGGTGTCCTGGTCCGGCTGACCGACCAGGGCGCGGAGCGGATCGACGCCGCCCTGGCCTCCCTCCTCAGCTACGAGGAGACCCTCCTCGCGCCCATGCCGACTGCCGAGCGCGAGCAGCTGGCATCGTTACTGAGATGCCTCCTGGCCCCCCTCGACAGGACGCCCACCGGTCCGCAAGGGTAGTTACTCGGCGGTATCCGTCTGCTCACCGGGACACCCGCCATTCTGGGCGCGCATCATTTCCAGTACGGGTCTTGGTTGGAGAGCACTTTGAGAATCCGGTGGATGGCCGCGGTCGCCGCGGCCGTGGTGGTCGCGGGCTGCTCCGGTGGGGGCGACGACGAAGCGAACACCACACAGAGCTTCTACCTGTCCCTGGGCGATTCCCTGACTGTGGGCGTACAGCCCGACGAAGAGGGCCAGGCCGAGGAGACCTCGGAAGGGTACACAGACGTCCTCTACCGCTCCCTGAAGGACGAGGACTCCACGCTCCAGCACGAGCGCATGGGCTGCGGCGGCGAGGACACCACGACCTTCATCGGAGGAGGCCTCCCGCACTGCGACACCCTCTACGAAGAGGGTTCGCAGCTTGACCAGGCCGAGGAGTTCCTGAACGAGCACGGCGACCAGGTCGGCCTCGTCACCGTCACCATCGGCGGGAACAACTTCACCAACTGCGTTGAGGGCATCGACGAGGACCGCGACCCCGACATCGAGCTGGACATCGAGGACGTCGGCGTCGACGAGGACTGTGTGGCCGACGGCCAGGAGCGCTTGGAGACGGAGATCCCCGAGATCGCCGACCGGCTGACCGAGGCCGCCGGATCGGACACCCAGGTCGTCGCGATGACCTACTACAACCCGTTCCTGGCCTTGGCCCTCCTGGACGAGGAGGAAGCGGAAGGCGACGAGGGCGCGGAGGGCACCGAGGAAGACGCCGGGGCCGTGTCCACGGAAGACGGCGACGAGGAGCTGGCCGACCGCACCGTCGAGATCCTCGGCGAGGTGAACGACTCCCTGACCGACTCCTACGAGGCTGCCGGGATCGACGTGGCCGACGTGGACACCGTCTTCGAGGGCGCCAACACCGACGTTCCGGAGAACAGCGACACGGATATGCCGGTGAACCTGCAGCGGATCTGCGACCTGACCTGGATGTGCAACGTCGCGCAGGGCCCGGACATCCACACCAACCTGGCCGGGGCCCAGGAGATCGCCGAGGTCTTCGAGAGCCAAGTCCGCTAGGGCGGGACGCAGGGCCCGACAGCAGAACGGAAAGAGGGGTCCGCCGATGTCGGCGGGCCCCGCCGCGGCTCCGCCCGCCCGCATCCTTTAGATGTGACGGTGAACACATCGGCACCGCTGTTCGTATACACCCCCAAAGACCGCGCCGCCCAAGGGCGGGAACGTCAGGGGAAAGCCATGAGCAGCAGATTCAGGATCATCGCGGGTACGGCGGTCGCGACCGTCGCCACCGGGGCCCTCGTCGGTCTCAACCTGGGTGTCGCGCACGCCGACGACGAGGTGTCCGAGCCCAGCGAGTTCACCAGCATGTTCACCGCACAGGCGACGCCGGACACGGTCGTCGACGAGGACGGAGACGCCGAGCCCGGCGAGGAGGGCGCCACGGGGACCTTCGACGTGATGGTCAACAGCGACGAGGAGATCGTCTGCTGGGACATCGAGCTCGACGGGGTGACCCCGCCCTACGAGAGCCCCGCGGACACCGCGACCCACATCCACGAGAGCCCCGAGGGCGTGCAGGGTCCGCCGCGGCTGTCCTTCCCCGACCCCGAGGAGGACGACGACGGCATGCTGCGCAGCTCCGGCTGCCAGGAAGGGCCGTTCACCACCGGGCTGGATGACGACGACGGTGTGGACACCGGCGAGGGCTTCACGCTCTCCCAGATCGAGGACGACCCGGACCAGTTCTACGGGGACACGCACACCGAGGAGTACCCGATGGGTGCGGTCCGCGGTCAGCTGACCCAGGTGCCGCACGGCGGGGTGGACACCGGCGCGGGCGGCCTGGCACCGGAGAGCACCGGGATCGGCGGAGCGGCCGCGGCCACCGGGGCGGGCGTGCTCCTGGCGGCGGTGGCGTCGTTCGCGCTGCTGCGTCGCCATGCGCGTTCCTGAACGGCCCGTCCCTAAGCGTTCCGGATCCCGGGGTTCGGGGTCGGGCCTGCGCGCCCTGACCGCCTCTCTGGCGGCCTCGGCCCTGTTCCTCGGCGGGTGCGCGGGCCACGCGGACCACGCCGGGGACGCCCAGGACCACGAGGGCGCGCACGAGGAGCACGGGTCCGGTCACGGAGAGGGCGACGACGGCCACGACCACACCTCGCACAACCTGTCGCCGCCGGACCAGGAGCCCGACCCGGCGCCCCGGGGACCCGAACCGGCCGGCGTCCGGATCCCGTCACTGGACGTGGAGTCGGAGCTGCTGCACACGGGTGTGCGGCCGGACGGGACGGCGGAGGTGCCGGAGGACTTCGACCTGGCGTCCTGGTACGAGGAGGGCGGCCGCACCGGCGAGGGGCGGCCCACGGTCCTGCTGGGGCACGTGGACTCCACCGACGGTCCGGCGGTCTTCGCCCGGATCGACGAACTCGCCGAGGGGGACACTGTCGAGGTGGACGACGCAGAGGGCGGTACGCACACCTACGAAGTGGTGGACGTGCAGGTCCACCCCTACGACGAGTTCCCGACCTTCGAGGTGTTCAGCGGATCCGGGGGCGACGTCCTGCGCCTGGTGACCTGCACGGGCGCCTTCGACCCCGAGGAGGGCAGCTACGAGGACAACCTCGTCGTGTTCGCCGAGAACACCGAGGCCTGAGGCGGGCAGACCGCCGCAGCCCCGGACACCGCCTCGGCCGCCGGGTCAGCTGTGTGAGAGGGCGGCTTCGCCTATTCGGCCTGCCCGGGGAGGGACTGCTCGATGCGCTCGACGATCTCCGGGGCGTCCGGGTCCGTGCTCGGGCGGAAGCGGTGGACGGTGTTGTCGGGCAGGACGAGGAACTTCTCGAAGTTCCACTTGACCTTCCCGGCCTTGCCGTCCGCGTCCTCGGTCTCGGTCAGCTCCTTGTAGAGCGGGTGCTGGCCGCGGCCGTTGACCTTCACCTTGCTCATCATCGGGAAGGTAACGCCCCAGGTCATCGAGCAGTACTCGGCGATCTTGCCGTCGCCGCCGAACTCCTGGAGGAACTGGTTGCTGGGGAAGCCCAGTACCGTGAACCCCTGCTCGGAGTAGCGCTTCTGGAGCTCCTCCAGCGCCCCGTATTGCGGGGTGAGCCCGCAGCGGGAGGCGACGTTCACCACGAGCCGCGTCTTTCCGGACCACTCACCGAAGGTGGTCTCGCGTCCGTCGATCAACGTCACCGGAATCTCGTCCAGGGCGGCCATCGCGTTCTCCTCCTGCGTTCGGGGCGTTCCATCCAACCTCAGGTCGTCCGGCCCGGCACGCACCGGGCGGCGGTCAGGAGTGTGTACGCACGGGGAAGGGCCCGCGTTCACGGGCGGGTCCGGGCTGCGCCGCCACCGGCGCCGCCGTGCTCGCCGTCGGCCTCATCACCCGCGCCCGCCGCTGGTAGAGGTTCAGTCGCCGATCAGCTCGGCCTGCTCCAGCCAGGCCATCTCCAGTTCGTCCTTCTCGGCGGCGAGGGTCTTGGCCTCGGCATCGAGTTCGGCGAGCTTGGTGTAGTCCTCGGCCGCCGCGGCCATCTGCTCGTGGAGCTGGGCCTCGCGCTTGGCGATCTTGTCCATCCGGCGCTCGACCCGCTGCATCTCCTTCTGGGCGGCGCGCCGCTCCGCCTGGGAGACGGCGGGCGCGTCCGCTGAGGCCTCGGAGGCGGCCGCCTCGGAGGCGCCCAGCGGCACGGTGGCCTCGGCGGCACCGGCGGCGCGGCGCTCCAGGTACTCCTCGACCCCGCCGGGCAGGAACGCCAGCGAACCGTCGCCCATGAGTGCGAGCACGCGGTCGGTGATCCGCTCCAGGAAGTACCGGTCGTGGCTGACGAGCACGAGGGAGCCGGGCCAGCCGTCGAGGAGGTCCTCCAGCTCGGTGAGGGTCTCGATGTCGAGGTCGTTGGTGGGCTCGTCCAGCAGCAGGACGTTGGGTTCGTCCATGAGCAGGCACAGCAGCTGCAGGCGGCGCTTCTCCCCGCCGGACAGGTCGGCGTTGGGCGTCCACTGCCGTTCGCCCCGGAAGCCGAACTTCTCCAGCATCTGGCTCGCGGTGTAGTCCCGCTTCCCGATGGTGATGTGCTCGCGCACGTCCATGACGGTCTGGAGCGGGCGGGCCTTGGGGTCGAGTTCGGTGACGTTCTGCGACAGGTGCGCCAGCTTCACGGTCCGCCCGGTACGCACGGTGCCCTCGTCGGGCTCGCGCTCCTCGGCGAGGATCTTCAGAAGGGTGGACTTGCCCGCGCCGTTGATCCCCACCAGGCCGACCCGGTCGCCGGGGCCCAGCTGCCAGGTGAGGCGGTCCAGCAGCGTGCGGTCGGGCACGGAGTACGACACGTTCTTGAGGTCGATGACGGTCTTGCCCAGGCGCGAACTCGCGAAGCGGACCAGTTCCACAGTGTCCCGGGCGGGCGGCTCGTCCGCGATGAGCTGGTTGGCCGCCTCGATGCGGAACTTGGGCTTGGAGGTGCGCGCGGGGGCTCCCCGGCGCAGCCAGGCCAGCTCCTTGCGCATGAGGTTCTGGCGGCGGTCCTCGGCGGCTGCGGCCTGGCGGTCGCGTTCGGCCTTGGCCAGCACGTAGGCGGCGTACCCGCCCTCGTAGCGCTCGACGGTGCCGCGCCCGACCTCCCAGGTGCGGGTGGTCACGGCGTCCAGGAACCAGCGGTCGTGAGTGACGACCACGAGCGCCTCGGGACGGCCGCGCAGGTGTTCGGCGAGCCAGGCGATGCCCTCGATGTCGAGGTGGTTGGTGGGCTCGTCCAAGGCGATGAGGTCGTGGTCGCCGACGAGCAGGCGCGCCAGGCCGGAGCGGCGGCGCTCACCCCCGGAAAGGCCGGACATCGGCAGGTCCAGGTCCCAGCCGCTGAGGAGCCCGCGCAGGATGTCGCGGATGCGCGCGTCACCGGCCCACTCGTGCTCGGCCCGGTCGCCCAGGACGAACTCGCCGACCGTGCTGTCCGGGAAGTCGTCGCGCTGGTGCAGGAAGCCGACCCGCAGGCCCCGGTTGTGCACGACCCGGCCGGAGTCGGGTTCGGTGAAGCCGGAGAGCACGGAGAGCATGGAGGACTTGCCACCGCCGTTGCGGCCCACCACACCGATGCGTTCGCCCTCGTCCACGCCAAGGGAGACCTTGTCGAGGAGTACGAGCGGCCCGTAGGCCAGGGACACGTCCTGAAGGTTGACCAGATTCGACATCGTCTTCCATTGTGCGGTCCCGGCAGAGGTGCACGGACCGCGCGGCGCTGGGAGGTTCCTGCGGCGGGGGAACGCCCGGGGCCGTACCACGCAAGGCCCCGGGCGGGTCCGTGTAGGTGAGGGCCCTCCTAAGGAAGGCCTATACCAAGAAGAAGTCCCTGGCGGCCTTGGCGATTCCCTCGGTGTCCAGACCGTGGGCGCTGGCGTGCTCGGACGGGGTTCCGTAGGCACGCAACTCGCTGTCGCGTGCCACGCCCAGGGAGAGCTGGCGGTGGCGCCGGTCGGACAGGGCCTCGGACACCTCGTGGGCGGAGGTGCCCCGTAGGTAGGGCTCCACGAGGAGCACGTCTGCGTTGCCCGCGGCTGCGGTCAGCTTGCTCAGGCCCTCGCGGTCGAAGGGCCGCACGGTGGCGGTGTGGGCGACGGTGACGTCGAGGTCGGCGGTGGCCTCCAGGACCCGGTCCAGCATCGGGCCGACCGCCAGCACCACCCCGGCCGAGCGGGGCGAGCCGGTGCGCAGGACGTTGAGGCGGGGACCGACCAGCAGGGGCGCGCGGTTGGTGTCGCCGGACAGGCGCACGTAGACGCGGTCGTCACCGGGGATCGCCCGTTCCAACACGTCGCGGACCTCGTCGGGGTGGCCGGGCACGTGTACGGTCCAGCCGGGTAGGGAGTCGAGGAGGGCCACGTCGCCGGGTGACTGGTGGGTGCGGCCCGCGTTCGAGGCATCGTAGGAGCCGCCGATGCTCACCAGGACCGCGCCGACGTCCTGGTGGGTGAGCCCGATCTTGATCTGTTCGAAGGGGCGCTCGACCAGGAACGGTGCGTAGCTGTGCACGATCGGGCGCATGCCGGTGAGCGCCAGGCCCCCGGCCACGTCGATCATGGCCTGTTCGCGGATGCCCAGGTTGATGACGCGGTTCGGGTGGGCGATGGACGCTCGGCGGAACCGCTCCGCTGAGATGTCCGCGAGGACGACGGCGGTTCGGGGATCCTGGTCCAGCGCCCGTTCGGCGGTGGCGATGAAGGTCTCACGCATGGCCTGGCTCCTCTAGCTTCCGTTGCGGACGCGGGCGACGACGGCCAGGGGCCGTCCGGTGCTGGGCGGGGCGAACGCCTCGTGGAGTGCGTTGTGGTCGCGGCCTTGGACCTCGCGGCTCTCCCACCCCTCGGCCTCGAAGCGGCTGCCGATCCCGCCCGGCCAGCCGTGGCTGGCGGAGGCGTTGTCTATGACCACGACGGTGAGGTTGTCGGCGCCCAAGCGGGCCGCGGCGGCGATGGCCTCGTGGTTGCTGCCCTCGTCGAGTTCGCCGTCGCCGACCAGCACCACCACGCGGGGTTCGGTGCCGTCGGCCCTGCGCACACCTTGGGCGCGCAGGCCGAGGGCCGTGCCCAGGCCGAGCGGCATTCCGTGGCCCAGGGAACCGCTGCCGATCTCGACACCGGGGGCGAGGACCCGGTCGGGGTGGTGGCCTAGCGGTGAGTCGAAGCTGGTCCAGCCGCGCAGGGTGGGCACGTCGAGGAAGCCCTTGGCGGCGAGGATCGCGTAGTAGGCGCCCGGCCCGTGTCCCTTGGAGAGCAGGAACCGGTCCCGGGCCGGGTCTTCTGCGGTGCTCGGCGTGACCTCGAGGATCCGGTCGTAGAGCACCCAGAGGACGTCGAGGGTGGAGTTGGAGGCGTCGGTGTGCTTGTCGTCCCCCTCCATCAGCCCGATGAGGGCCGGGAGGTCGGCGTACCTGGAGAGTGCTGCGGCTGTCATGTTCGCCAGTCTTCGTCCTCAACCAAACTTGAGGTCAAGGGCGGAGAGGCGGGCGATCGCGGCGCCGGCCCAGGTGATTTACCTCACACATCCGAGGCTAGAGAATCGTGGTTCCCGGGACATCGCCGTCCGCCGCGACCACCTGCTCGCACAGCCCCGTGGCCTCCAGCGCGGAGACCACCTCGGCCTCCCGTTCAGTGACCACAGCCGATGCCTCGTCTCCGCCGCCGACCAGGAAGGCACAGGTGGGACCGGAACCGGATACCAGGGCGCCCAGCGCCCCGGCCGACCGGCCCGTGTCCAGTGTCCGTTCGAGTTCGGGCAGCAGGGAGACCGCCGCGGGCTGGAGGTCGTTGGTCAGGGAACGGCCCAGCGCCTCGGCATCACCGGTGGCCAGCGCTTTCGCCAACGCCCCGTCCAGGCGCGGCTCGGGGGCGTCCGGACGCATCCGGTCGTACTCCCCGAAGACCCTTGCCGTGGACAGACCCCGTGTGGAGAGGGCGAACACCCAGCGGTAACGCCCGGGGCTGGCCATCGGCTCCAGGAACTCCCCGCGGCCGGTTCCGACCGCGGTGTCACCGACCAGCCCGAAGGCCACGTCGCTGCCGATCCGGGCCGCGAGATCGAGGAGGCGCCCCCGGGTCAGGCCGCAGCCCCACAACCGGTTACAGGCCACCAAGGCCGCCGCCGCGTCCGCACTGCCGCCGGCCATGCCCCCGGCCACCGGGATGTGCTTGTCGAGGTGGATGTCGACCGGGGTGCCCTGGCCCGTCTCCTCCGCCAGCAACGAAGCGGCGCGGGCCGCGAGGTTACTCTCGTCCAAGGGCACTCTGGCCAGGTGCGATCCCAGTTGGCCACTGGCGGTCAGCGCGGTGAGGGCCCTGGGCTGACGCGTAGGCACCGCCTTGACGGTAACCTCGTCGAACAGTGAGACGGCGTGGAACACGTTGACGAGGTCGTGGAACCCGTCCTCACGCTTGGGCCCCACCGCCAACTGGAGGTTCACCTTCGCGGGGACCCGCACGGTTACGGTGGTATTAACGGTCACGAGTCCCCAATCGTAAAGGAACCCCCACCTTGTGTGAACACACACCCCCAGTCGGGGATCTCCGTGTTCACCGTCTCCCACCGGCGACAACACCCGCGCCAAGGAGAGCGGGACCCGGAGATCCCGGACTCGTCACCACTGTCATGTCAATTACCGCCCGCACCCAGAACGGCCCAATCCGGCCCGTGAGTGGGAATCAGGGCACAAACACCGCTACCTTGGGGCAAGGCGGAGTTTGGACACCGTCGGGGAGGGTCGCTTGCCGTCGGATGGGCTCCCGAAGAACCTGGAACCGCTGGTCGCCGGAGATCCGGCCACCATCGGCCCTTACGCGCTGTCCGGGAAACTGGGTAGCGGCGGGATGGGAACCGTCTACCTGGGCAGTGCTCCGGATAAGAACAATCAGGTAGCCATCAAGGTCATCCGCCCGGAGCTCGCCTTCGACGAGCAGACCCGGGCGCGCTTCCGCGACGAGATGGAGAACGCCCGCAAGGTCGCCTCCTTCTGCACCGCGAAGGTGCTCGACCACGGGACGTTCGAGAACCGTCCCTACATGGTTACCGAGTACATCGCGGGCACGGCCCTGGCCGAGCACATCGCGGAGAACGGTCCGCTGGACTCCTCCACACTGCACGGCTTCGCCCTGGGGGTGGCCGCAGCGCTCGCCGCCATCCACCGCACCGGTCTGGTCCACCGCGACCTCAAACCGGCCAACGTACTGCTGTCGATCTCCGGCCCCCGGGTGATCGACTTCGGTATCGCCCGCGCGATGAACACCGCGACCAACCACACCCAGACCGGCATCGTCATGGGCAGCCCCGGTTGGATGGCGCCCGAACAGCTCCTGGAGGAGCAGGTCACCACCTCGGCGGACATCTTCGCCTGGGGTTGTCTGGTCGCTTTCGCCGGCAACGGCACGCACCCCTTCGGCAACGGCGACGCCATGACCCTGGGCAAGCGCGTGCTGTTCGCCGAACCCCAGATCGGCAACCTCGACAGCCCGCTGGACCGCCTCGTGGCGCGCGCCCTGGCCAAGGAGCCGGGCCGCCGCCCGACCGCGCAGGACCTCCTGCTGGAGCTCGCCGGCGGCGAAGACACCACCAACCCCAACGACATGGTGTCCCACGCCCTGCACCAGTCCTGGCGGCCCAACCTGCCGCCGATGCCGCCCGGACCGCCCCACGGCATGCCCCACCCGGCGCACCAGACCATGACGGGCATGCGGCACCCGGCCCCCGGCCACTACCAGGCCGCCCCGCCGATGCCGCCGCCCCCGCACCAGACGGGCAATTACGCCAGGCCCCAGCAGGGGCCGCCTCCAGGGCACCCTGCGGCCGGTCACCCCACTGGGCCTCCGCCGCCGGCACCTCACCCGCACGGGCAGGGCGGTCCACCGCCCGTGCAGCACCCCGCCCAGACCGGCCCCATCCCGATGGCGGCGCCCAACGACCAGCAGCAGCGCGGGCCGCAGCCGTACGTGCCGCCGGTCCCACCGCCGCCGCACCGGCCCACCGCACCCGGCCGGCGGAACGGGCTCTACTTGGCCGTGTCCCTGGCCAGCATCGGCCTGCTGATCGTCCTCCTGCTCATGGTCTTCATGGTGGCGGGCCCTCTCAGCTTGGGCGGTGGCGGCGCCGAGGAGGAAGCTCCCGGGAACAGCGGCCCGACGTCCGGAGCCGACTCCCCCGACGACAACGTCGGCGACATGGAGCCGTCCGAGTCGGCGCTCACCGACGGCATGGCGCTCTCCGAGGACGAGACGGCCCTGTACTACGTCACGAAGGTCAGCTGCGTCGAGGACCTGCCCGGCCGGTCCCAGATCACCGGGGGCCTGTACTGCGTGGCCGAGCTCGAACTGGAGAACCTGGGTGACGACAACATCCACTTCAGCTCTCGGGAACAGCAGCTGATCACCGACAGCGACGAGAGGTTCGAGGCCCACACGCCCACCTCCACCGGGTCCCAGGAGAGCCTCTGGTCACCCATCGGACCGAATGAACGGGCCGAGGGCGAGCTGGTGTTCGTCGGTGTCAGCTCCGACGAGGAGCCCGCCGTCCTGGAGCTCACCCACGACGCCGACGCCCCGCCCACCCCCGTCGAGGTCGACGCGGTCCTCGAGTAGTGAACCGTCACGGCGGCGGCCCCATGACGAACGGGTCCCGGCACACCTTCCGTGTGCCGGGACCCGTCGCTTCGTGCGGGGAGCCGCGGGCGGCTGGGGCGACCGCCCCGGGCTGGTCCTACCGCCCTGGGGTGCGGTCCTACCCCGCTCGCCCTACTCCCACTCGATGGTGCCCGGGGGCTTGCTGGTCACATCCAGCGTCACGCGGTTGATTTCGCGCACCTCGTTGGTGATCCGGTTGGAGATGCGGGCGAGCACCTCGTACGGAACGCGCGACCAGTCGGCGGTCATCGCGTCCTCGCTGCTGACCGGCCGCAGCACCACGGGGTGGCCGTAGGTGCGGCCGTCGCCCTGGACGCCCACGGAGCGCACGTCGGCGAGCAGGACGACCGGGCACTGCCAGATATCGCGGTCCAGGCCCGCGCGGGTCAGCTCCTCGCGGGCGATCGCGTCGGCCTCGCGCAGGATCTCCAGGCGCTCCCGGTTCACCGATCCGATGATCCGGATACCGAGCCCCGGGCCGGGGAAGGGCTGGCGCCACACCATCTCGGGCGGCAGGCCCAGCTCCTCGCCGACCTTGCGCACCTCGTCCTTGAAGAGCTCGCGCAGCGGCTCCACCAGGGTGAACTGGAGGTCCTCGGGCAGCCCGCCCACGTTGTGGTGCGACTTGATGTTCGCCGTGCCTGTGCCGCCGCCGGACTCGACGACGTCCGGGTACAGGGTGCCCTGGACCAGGTACTCGACCTCGGCGCCCTCGCCGCTCTCCGCCACGACCTCGCGGGCCGCCTGCTCGAAGACGCGGATGAACTCGCGGCCGATGATCTTGCGCTTCTCCTCGGGGTCGCTGACCCCGGCCAGCGCGGCGAGGAAGCGCTCCTCGGCGTCGACGACCTTCAGCTTGGCGCCGGTGATCGCGACGAAGTCCTTCTCGACCTGCTCGGCCTCGCCCTTGCGGAGCAGGCCGTGGTCGACGAACACACAGGTGAGCTGCTCGCCGACGGCGCGCTGAACCAGGGCGCCGGCCACAGCGGAGTCGACGCCGCCGCTCAGGGCACAGATGACGCGCTTGTCGCCGATCTGCCCGCGGATGCGCTCCAGCTGCTCCTCGACGATGTTGACCATCGTCCAGGTCGGGCGGCACCCGGCGCCCTCGTAAAGGAAGCGGCGCAGCAGGTCCTGGCCGTGCTCGGTGTGCATGACCTCGGGGTGGAACTGCACGCCGAACAGGCCGCGGCCGGTGTCCTCGAAGGCGGCGACCGGGGCGCCAGCGGTGCTGGCAGTGCTCTTGAAGCCGTCGGGGGCCTGGACCACGGAGTCGCCGTGCGACATCCACACGCTCAGGTCCTCGGGCAGCCCCTCGAACAGGAGGGAGTCGATGTCGGCCGACAGCTCGGTACGGCCGAACTCGCTCAGGTCGGTCTTGTCCACGACCCCGCCCAGGGCGCGGGTCATGGCCTGGAAGCCGTAGCAGATACCAAAGGTCGGGACCCCGGTCTGGAACAGCTCGGCACCCACGCTGGGGGCGCCCTCGGCGTACACCGAGGAAGGGCCGCCGGAGAGGATGATGGCCTTGGGTTTCTTGGCGAGCATCTCCTCGACGGGCATGGTCGAGGGCACGATCTCGCTGTGCACGTGGCATTCCCGCACCCGTCGCGCGATCAGCTGCGCGTACTGCGCACCGAAGTCGACGACGAGGACGGTGTCGAACGTGCTGTCAGCACCAACGGACACGACGGAGGACCTTCCGCAGATAAATGGGATGTCCGTCCAGTCTAAGGCGTGGGCGGCAGGCAGTTGCCGTAGTCGGGACGTTGGGGGGACGTGCGGAACCGCACGCGGGTCAGCCCGCGAAGCCGCCCGGGTTGGTGGACTGCCAGCGCCAGGCGTCCCGGCAGGCGTCGTCCACGGTCAACACGGCCTTCCAGTCCAGGTCGCGGATGGCGGCGGCCGGGTCGGCGTAGCAGACGGCGATGTCGCCGGGGCGCCGGTCGACGACCTCGTACGGGATGGGTGTGCCGGTGGCCCGTTCGAAGGCGCGCAGGCTCTCCAAGACCGAGGTGCCCTGTCCGGTGCCGAGGTTGTAGACGCGGTGCCCGGCGGCGTCGGCTAGGTGGTCCACGGCGGCCAGGTGGCCCTTGGCGAGATCCACCACATGCAGGTAGTCGCGCACACCGGTGCCGTCCGGGGTGTCGTAGTCGTCGCCGAACACGTTGAGCCGCTCGCGGCGGCCGGCGGCCACCTGCGCGATGTAGGGGAAGAGGTTGTTGGGGACGCCCTGGGGGTCCTCGCCGATCAGGCCGCTGGGGTGGGCGCCGATGGGGTTGAAGTAGCGCAGGGAGACGATGCTCCAGCGCGGGTCCGCGGTGGCCAGGTCGTCCAGGATCCCCTCGGCGAACAGCTTGGTGCTGCCGTAGGGGTTGGTGGCCGACAGCCCGGAGTCCTCGGTGATGGGCACGCGCTCCGGGTCGCCGTAGACGGTGGCCGAGGAGCTGAGGACGAGGTCGCGTACCCCGGCGGCGTCCATGGTCTCGCACAGGGTCAGTAGCGCGTCGAGGTTGTTTCGGTAGTAGCGCAGGGGTTGCTCGGTGGACTCCCCCACGGCCTTGAGTCCGGCCAGGTGGATGACCGCGTCGATGTCGTGCCGCTCGAAGATCTCGCGCATCGCGTCGGGGTCGGCGCAGTCCGCCCGGTGGAAGGCGAGCGAGCGTCCGGTGATCCGCTCCACCCGGCGCAGGGACTCCTCGTGGCTGTTGACGAGCGAGTCGGCCACCACGACCTCGTGCCCGGCCTGGAGGAGTTCGACGGCGGTGTGGGAGCCGATGTACCCGGCGCCACCGGTGAGCAGAACGTGCATCGATCGGTTCCCCTGCTGTGAGCGGTGCTGACCACCCCAGGATAGGCGCCCGCACCCCCGCCGCGGGGTGAGCCGCGCCACCGCACCGGAGCCGGACCGTTGCCTTAGGGCGTTCGGGGTTGCTCCGTTGGGTTGGGCTGGCACGTGTGACGGGGTTCCTTGTTGGTGGGGATGGTCGCCCCATGGCCAGGGTTCCCTGTTGGTGGGGATAGTCGCCCCATGGCCAGGGTTCCCTGTTGGTGGGGATAGTCGCCCCATGGCCAGGGTTCCCTGTTGGTACAGGTGTCCTCCTTTCCCGCCGCCCGATTGTGGCCGTCTCCGCTACGCGCCTCAAGGTCGTCGCCATCGAGCGCTTCGCGCATCAACGGCGCTCCACCTTGACCCGCTCCGCTGCGACGGCAGGTTGGCGGCTATCGGGAAAGGGGGACGGGTGGTTGAGGTCCGAGCGGAAATACTCGGGCTTCGCCCGATAACTGCGTCGGCCTGGCGGCCGATGCCTGCCACTCCGCCGGAGCGTTGACGCCTGGCGGTGTCGCGGCTGGTCATTCGCCCCTGCGGACCCTGAACAGCACGGCCTTCGGCCGGTGGGGCCCCTGCGCCGGAGCACACCGGTTGAGGGTGTCGCGGCTGGTCATTCTGGGCGGCGAACCCCTCGGGAGGGTGCCGGGGCATCGGGGCGTGGGGCGGTAGGGCCTTGGCGGGCGGTTACCGCTCCTCAGGTGTCGGGGTGGGCGTGAGGGCTGGCTCGGGGTCCCCAGGCGGGTCCTTACCCCCACCCTTGTCCTTGTTGTTGTTCCGGTTGCGGTGGGAGGGGCGGCCCTGCCACGTGGACCGCTCCGGGTTGGTCTCCCTGCGGTACTTCAACCGGTTGTGGTCCGAGCACAACGGCTGAATGTTGTCCGCGCTCGTCGACCCGCCGGCCGAGAAACTCCTCTTGTGATCGGCCTCCGACCCGCTGGCCGGGGTGTTGCACCCCTGGTACCAGGCGCAGGTGGTGTGACCGACCATCCCCGCATCCCGCAGAGCACCCGTGGCATCGCGCTGGGTACGGCCCACGTCCAACACCGTCTCCCCCTTCGGGGAGGTGATCATCCGACGCAGCACACTGTTGGGGGCCAAGGCACGGATCGCGGCCATGGACAGCACCTGCCCATCCTGCGTGGTGGCCGGGCCAGCTGCCTTGCCCTCACCCTCAGCTCGGAGGCCCAGGAAGGTGGGCAGAGGCACCAAGATGTTGATCATCGCCACCGCAGCACGCTTCTTACCCGGGCCACCCTTGCCCCCCTTACCGTCGGCACCCTCGGCGCCCTCGGGGTCGGTGGGGTGGGAGGCGGACCGCACCAGGTTCATGAACGCGTCATACATCCGCTCCGAAGCCGACACGTGCAACCGGTCCTCATCGAAGGGCGGCATGTACGCCTTCAGCACACACTTCAAGATCTCAGCGTCCAAGGCCGTGCCCCAGGCCTCAAACAGGTGAGTGCCATCAAAGGTGCGCAACAAACGCGCACCCCTGGCCTCGAAGGCGGCCTGGTGCTCCTCCTCCAACACCGCCGGGTTATGCCGGGCCAGCAGCTCCTTACCCAGCCGGTTGATGTCGGTCACCGACATCGCCGGCTCCTTGGCCTTGGAAGCCAAGATCCCGGCCTCGATGATCCGCCGAAACCTACCAGCGTCCGGGTGGTGCTCGGTGTTGCGCTTGCCCACCGCCCTGTCAGCGGTCCGGCACACCGCCACCGCCTCACCAATGGACAGCAGCCCGGAGTCCAGGCCTTCGCGGGTGGCGGGAAGTTCCTGGGCGAACAGGCGCCGGGCCAGCTCGGCGCGCCCGTTGGCCTCACCCGGGGCCATCCCCACCGAGTGGATCAGCAAGTTCTGCACCGACCTCTGCCCACCCGCCTCCAACAACGTCCCGGCCGCTTCCAGCTGCGCCAGGCGCAGCAGCATCGAAAGCTGGGCCCGGTCGAAGTCCTCAAACACCTGCGAGATCACATCCAGGACCTCACCGGCCGCACCCGCCGGGGGAACCTCGGCCATTTCCGAGGCGATCTTTTCCCGGGCAGTGCGCATGGCGTCCACAGCGGGCGTAGTGACCGCCGTGGCCCCGCACTGCCCGAAAGAAGAAGTCATACCCTAAGGATATCAAGAAACACCCAGAAAGGACCTAACCGGGAGGTGAGAAAACACTTACCCGGACACCCAGATCCGCCTTTTTTTTCCCCCGAAAGGAAGCCTTCCAGAAAAGGGACCATACCACCCCTGTCCGCATTCTTGGGCAAAGCAGACAAATGCGCACCACAATGGGAATGATCTTGCCCCTGTCTCCACTCTCGGCCGCCGAGGGTGGAGACAGGGGCAAGATCATCGGGGTTTTCGCCGCGCGCATTGACCAGCCGCGACACCCGCAACCGATAGGCTCCGGCGCAGGGGCCCCACCGGCCGCAGGCCGTGCTGTTCGGGGTTCGCAGGGGCGAATGACCAGCCGCGACACCGCCAGGCGTCAAAGCTCCGGCGCAGGGGCAGGGATCGGCCGTCAGGCCGACAGGATCAGTTTTTCGGGCGAAGCCCGAACCGGCACAGGCCTCAACCACCCGTCCCCGCCGAGTAGCCGGGGGGAATCTCACCCCCCGGCCCTCACAGATCCGTACGTGACAGTCTCCCGTCATACGGCTCTTATCACCCTGATCACCAGGAACGCGGAGCGTGCACCGTCCACTCCCACTGCGCGAAATAACGAGGCTGCCTTCTCACACCCTCATCCCACACACGCTGAGCTTTCTTCGCACCCCTCGACCGCTCGTACTTAT
>NZ_BAAHAR010000081.1:0-17644 GCF_054777395.1 Nocardiopsis oceani | reverse complement strand
CCAGCGCGGCGAGCTCCTCGTAGGAGGGCGCGGTCTGGTCGGAGGAGGTCACGGGTTCATCGTTGCAGCCCAGGGGTCCCTCTCGCAGGCGAACCGATCAACTCACCCAAAGACCTGAACAGTCACCTCGGCGGGACGCTGCTGAGTGCCCCCGCCCAGGCTGCCACCCCCGCGTCTGGCACGGCGCAGAACCAGATCTTTTGCCCCTACGAGGTCAGCGCCGCCGAAGCCTACTTGGTCGCACAGATGGAGCCCACCGCACCTTTGGTGAGGGTAATGCCCCGTGGAGAGACGTTCTGGGGGACTCCTATTGACGGCTGGGTGAGCGTCGGGAATGAGGGCTACGTGTCACAAAGTCCCCTGAACCGTACTGGTGACTGCAGGAACCCCTAGCGGTCGATTCTCCTGAGCGGACGGTCGGTTCGGCTGCCTCTCCCGCCGGGCCGACCGTCCTTTCCCGTCCCTTCCAGCGCCTTAACCTGTGAGCCCGTTGAGCAGAGCCCGCAGGCCGAACCGGAACCGGGCCTCGGACTCGGCCTCGTCCGGGGCGTCCTCCTGGCCGGAGTGCCTGACCTGGTGCGCCACCGCTCCCAGGCAGTAGCCGTACAGTGCGTCGCAGGCCCGAGGCACGTCATCCTCGACCAACCCGGCCTCGCTGAAAGCCGCGTGCATGAGGGCGCGCGTGTCCTCCTCGCCCAGGGTGTGCGGTGCGCGGTGCATGAGCAGGGACAGCGCACCGGAGTAGGTGAGCAGCCGCCCCCGGTAGGCCTCGGCCCAGGCGGTCAAACGCTCGTCCCACGGGCGGCCGTCCTCGGCGACCTCGGCCGGGGCGGTATCCGAACCCTCCTGCTCCTCCTCCGGCGGCCCCTGCTCCTCGGTCAGGCCGCTGATCACGCGGGCCGTGGTGACGTAAGCGGCGATCGCGTTGAACAGCTGTTCCTTGCCGCGGGGGAAGTGGTGGTAGATCGCCATGGCCTCCACCTCCAGGGCATCGCCGAGCCGGCGCATGGACAACCCGCCCAGCCCGCGCCCGGTGATGATGTGGAGTGCCTCGACGATGATGCGTTCACGGCTGAGGCCCGCGTAGTTCCTGCTCACTGTTGCTGCCTTCCGGGGGACCAGGGGACTGACGGTGTAAAGCTGGCAGTTCTGTCCGCGGAGCGCCAGTACCGACGCACGACCCGGGTCGCCAGATGATCTTGGTCACCCATAGGGTTGCCTCGACACGGCTGACGCTACGCCCCACGGAGAGCGGACATGGCACTTGCCAAGCAGGACAAAGAGGCGGCACGGACCCACCTCGCCGAGGACGAGGAGCGGGCCGAGCGCCTGCCCGGACTCCTGAGGTCGGTGGCCGAGGCGGAGCGGGATCTGGACGGGGCCCGGCAGCGCAACGCGCCGGTCGAGGAGGTCCACGAACGCGGCATGGCACTGGACACCGCGCTGACGGAGGCGATGCGCGCCGCCTACGCCCACGAGCGCACGCTGGTGGGGGTCAAGGGCTACACGGACCGGATCTACCGCCGCAAGCGCCTGGCCCGGCCGAAGGTCCGGGAGGCCACACTGGTCGCTGAAGAGCTCCTCACCGCGCGGGAGACGCACCGGCTGCACGGCATCCCCGGGGTGCCCCGGCCCGTGGTCTGACGACCCCTCTCAGAGGTCCTGCGGCCCAGGGCCGTGGGACCTCTCCGCGCCGGGCACCTTCAAGCTGGGGCGGACGGGGGATAGGTTTGGGGTGCGCCCGGACGAACTCCGGTCGAGAAGCAGGCGAGCCACGTAGGGAGCTAAGAGGGACATGGCGGATTTCATCCGCATTGATCCAGCGTCGAAAGTGCCGCCCTACGAACAGATCAGGGCCGTTGTCGCGATAGCCGCGGCCAACGGGGACCTACCGGTCGGCTACCGGCTGCCGACCGTGCGGGCCCTGGCGGGCCAGCTCTCCGTCGCCGTCAACACCGTCGCCCGCGCCTACCGTGAACTCGAACAGGCCGGTGTGGTGGAGACCCGGGGCCGTTCCGGCACCTTCGTGGCCGCGGCCGGGGACGACCAGCGCGCCGAAGCCCTGGCCGCCGCTCGGGCCTACGCCGAGGTCATCACGCGAGTGGGCCTGGACCACGACGAGGCTGTCGAGATTCTCCGGGCGGCGCTGGAGGGCTGACCGTCTCCGAACCGGGCCCGTGTCACAGGCCTCCGGTGAGCGACGTACGATGCGTTCCCACGGTTCCATTCGGACGGGGTGTTGACCATAACCGGTCGGAACCCCGCAGAGCGCCCTGAACAGGTACGCTCACCGATATTCTTAGTGCGCGTCGACCTCCCCTCGGGCGGCGTTGAACCCCCAACCCCCAAGGAGACTCCCATGAGTAGGAGATCTGGCGGCGGACGGTCATCGGGCGGACGAGGAGGACGTTCCGGCGGCGGGCGCTCCGGAGGTGCCTCGCGCCGCGGCGGCGGTTTCAGCTCCCGTAGCGGCAGCGGCGGTTTCCGTTCCCGCGGCGGCGGGGGCTCCGCACGCTCCGGCGGCGGTTTCAGCTCCCGTTCCGGCCGCTCGGCCCGGGCAGGCCGTTCCCCGCGTGCAGCACGCTCCTCGGGTCCGGCGCGGTCCGGCCCCTCGCCCATGGTGGGAGCCGCCTACGCGGCCGGTTCCCGGCCCCGCTGGTACCACTACGGTCGGCGGCGCCACTACGGGCCCGGCTACGGCTATGGCCACGGACCCGGCTACGGCTACGGTCGGCGGCGCGGCGGCGGTATCGCCGCGATGTTCGGCTGCCTGGCGGTCGCCGGTCTTCTGGTCGTCGTCGTGGTCCTCGCGCTGATCCTCTGAGCAGACGGGCCCGCCCGAGATTGCGCGGCCTCCCCTGAAGAAGTACCGAGAAGGAAACGAGCACAACCCGTGTCCCACCCCCGAACCCTCACCCGTCCCCTCTCCCTGGCCGCCGCAGCGCTGGCCGTGCCGCTGGCCCTGAGCGCCTGCTCCGGGAACAGGGCCGAGATCGACGCCGCCTGCGCCGACATCCGGGAGAACATCAGCGCGGTCGACTTGGCCGCGCAGAGCATCGAAGAGGACATCCTGGTCGACGGTGTTCCCTACCAGGACCAGCACGCGGACGAGCTGGTGGCGCACCTCGACGACGTGGAGCACCTGGAGGAGTACGCCAGCGGTTCCCTCCAGGACGACGCTGCCGAGCGGGCCGACGCCGTCGACACGGTCCTGGTCGAGCTGGACGACGGTGACGAAGCCGGTCTGGCCGACGCACTGGACTGGACGGCGGAGACCCACGACATGATCCTCGACGCCTGCGACTGACGGGCGTGTACGCCTTCCACGAATAGCAGCGGGGCGGGGCGGGACCGGCGTGGTCCCCGCCCCGCCCCTTCTGTGCGCCGACGCCCCCGTACTCGCTGACGCCCTCGCGCGGAGGTCTGCTCAGCGGCGCAGGCCGACGACGGAGATGATGTAGAAGGCGATCAGGCCGATCCACACGATGGTGACCCCGGCCGGGCCGACCAGTGTGGCGGCAGCGGCGGTCAACGGAAGACTCAGGCCCAGGCAGACCAGTGACAGCACCATGCGTACGTTGTTCGCAGGTAGCCCGCGGCGCTCTTCCCTGGCGCCCATCTGGCGTGCCACGTGGTGTTTGACGCGTTCCTCGATGGTGTCGTCGACGCGCTCCACGAGGGACGAGGCCACCGCTTCGTCGTATTCGGGGCCGAGTTCACGGCTGGCGCGAAGCGCGGCGGAGATCTCGTCCTGCTGTCGCCGGGAGTCGTTCGTCATTCGGCCATTTTCCCACCGGACCGGGGAAACACAGCGGATGGCGGGAGATACCAGGGGAAGCTCGGGGTTTCCCCTGATGCTCCCGGAGACCGGTGGCGGCCACCGGTTTCTGCGGATCCCTGACAGCGGTGGCCCCGGACAGCGGTGGAGCCGTTCCCTTTCGGGGAACGGCTCCATACCGTGTCTTCGCTCCTGTCGCGGTTCTCGCGGTTCTCGCGATGGTCGCCCTGGCGGCCTGTGCGCCCTAGCTGGCGAAGTCCAGCAGCTGCTGGGCCCGGCTCGGGTGCCGCAGCTTGGACAGGGACTGCTTCTCCAACTGCCGGATGCGCTCTCGGGTGAGCCCCAGGTGCTTGCCGATCTCGTCCAGCGTCCGCGGGCGGCCGTCCATCAGGCCGAACCGCAGGGACATGATGGTCGCCTCGCGCGGCTCCAGGTCCGACAGTGCGTTGCGCAGCTGGTCGGCCATGATCTGGCGGTCGACCACCTCGGAGGCCTCAGAGGCGTCCACGTCCTCGATCAGGTCACCGATGCGGGTCTCGCCGTCCTCACCGATGGTGGAGTCGAGGCTGATCGGCTGCCGGGTCACCCGCAGCAGTTCCTCGATCTGGGTCGGGGTCTTGTCCAGCTCCAGTCCGAGCTCCTCGGGCGTGGGTTCGCGACCGAGCGCCTGGTGCATATCGCGCTCCAGACGGCTCACCTTGCTGAGCAGCTCCAGAACGTGCACGGGCAGGCGGATGGTGCGGGCCGAGTCGGCGAACCCGCGCTGGATCGCCTGGCGGATCCACCACATGGCGTAGGTGGAGAACTTGAAGCCCTTGGTGTAGTCGAACTTCTCGACCGCGCGGATCAGGCCGAGGTTGCCTTCCTGAACCACGTCCAGCAGCGACATTCCCCGGTCGCTGTACTTCTTGGCCACCGACACGACCAGGCGCAGGTTGGCCTCGAGCATGTGCGACTTGGCCTTGCGGCCGTCCTCGGCGACCCATTCGAGCTCGTCACGCTCGACGTCGGCCATCGGGACGGTCTCGTCGACCTCGCCGTGCTGCCCCAGCCGGTACTCGGCGTAGAGCCCGGCCTCGACGCGCTTGGCCAGGTCCACCTCCTGCTCGGCGGTGAGCAGCTGACGCCGCCCGATCGCCTTGAGGTAGGTGTGGACCGAGTCGCCCATGGCGGGTGACTGGTCGTCCAGGTCGGCCTCGCCGGTGTCCGGGTCGGTGTTGACCTGAGCGGTCTCGGTCTTCTTGGTGCGTCGCGAGGAGCGGGGCTTCCTCCGGGTGGAGGCGCTCTTGCGCGCAGCGGCCTTGGGTGCCTCGTCAGTGTCGGGCACCGTCGCGATGAGAGTGTTTTCCAGCACGTCGTCCTCGGCGTCAGGGTCGGCCACCATCGCGGAGTCGTCGCCCCCGTTGGCGAGTCGGACCCCGTTATCGGTGAGTTCACGCAGGATGGAGCGGCCGTCACTGGAGGTGACTCCGGCCGCTGAGAAAGCAGTACGTAGTTCGGAGAGGGACAGGTGTCCCTGAGCGCGCCCCTGGGCAATCAGGTCGGTCAGGGCCTCGTGGGCGACGTGGCCCTCTTTCTGAGCGTTGCCAACGGGGGCTTCGGACTCATGGTCCGAAGCGGCTAGGGCAGTGCTCGTCATGTGGGCACCTCCCTCCCTTCCAAGACGTGTGGCACGTGGCGGAGGGTTCCCGCCGACTGGACGCGCCAATATGTCCAACGTGTCGGCGAGTCAAATGTTCCCTGTCTCGATTGGATATCGACGAGGGTGGCATAGATCACTGTTCCATGAGTGGCGGAATAAGGATCTGTGCGGGTAAAGCAACTCGCTCGGCTTAGGTGTTCGAAACGCCGTGTGGTGGGCGTTCCTGGCGCAGGGGAGGTCGCAGGGCTGCGGATGATTGGACCGATGGCTGCCGCCAACTGCGGACCTCCTTGGGAGAGGGGCCGAAGATACCGGATACTCAGGTAGACGCCAGGGAGCTTTCGGAAGTTCCCCGCCTTCCGGACACGGTCACGGAAATCACTGTCCGTAGGCGCGAGGAAGCGTCGCGCACCCCGATCCACGCTGGTATCGATGGGCGCCGACGGCTCCGGGGGCGGCACCCGCTGGGGCCCAGGGTCCCACGTGTGCGGACTGCACCGGTAAACGCCGCTTCGCACCACCTGGGGGAGTGCGTGGCCAGCGGGATGCCCGGAGCGGGGGCAGGCGGCGGGGCAGAGGGCTGGGTCAGGGGGCGGCCGTGCGCAGCGCGACCAGGTCCGGCTTGCCCGAAGCCAGCATCGGCAGGGCGGCGCGGACCTCCAGTTCACGCGGGGCCGCGTAGGCGGGCAGCCGTTCGCGCACCCAGGCGCGGAGTTCCTCGAGGGTCGGCGGGTCCTCCGGGTCGGCGGCGACCACGACCGCGCTCACCCGCTCGCCCCACTCTGGGTCGGGGCGGCCCACCACCACGGACTCCGCGACGGCGGGGTGTTCGGCCAGCAGGTGGTTCACCTGGCCGGGGACCACTTTGTGACCGCCGGTGTTGACCACCTCGTCCATCCGGCCCAGAACGCTCAGGCGGCCGTCCTCACCGAACCGCCCCAGGTCGTTGGTACGCAGCCACACCGTCCCGGCGCCGTCGGTGGTCAGCGCCCGCGGGTCGCCCGCGACGCCGGGCGGCATGCGGTATCCGCTGAGCAGCATCGGGCCGCCAAGCAGGATGCGTCCGGCGACACCGGTATCCGGCCCAGCGGCTTCCGGCTCGTGGGTCGGCCCGCCGTCTGGCCCATCGGTCGGCTCGTCGGCCTCGATCCGGGCCAGGGCCCCGGCCAGGGGGGCGCCGTCGTAGACGCACCCGCCGCAGGTCTCGCTCATGCCGTAGGTGGTCATGACCCGGCCGCCGGCCTCGCGGGCGGCCGCCAGCAGCGCGGGTTCGGCGGCGGCACCGCCGAGCAGGATGGTGCCGAACACCGACAGGTCGGCGCCGGAAGCCAGGAGGCGGCGCAGTTGGGTGGGGACCAGCGAGATGTGCGGGCGCAGCCGGTGCGCCAGCTCCATCACTGGGTCGGGGTCGAAGGCGGCGTGCACGGCTTCGGTACCGGTGACGATCGCGCGCATCATCACCTGGATCCCGGAGATGTGCCCGGCGGGCAGGACACACAGCCAGGTGTCGCCCTCAGAGGCGCCGATCCGGGCCACGGAGGAGCGCGCGGAGGCGAGGAGGGCGCGCGCGGACAGTTCCACGCCCTTGGGGTGCCCGGTGGAGCCGGACGTCGTGATGACCAGTGCGGCGCCCGGGCCCGCAGGAAGCCCGTCTTCGAGGGCGGTGACGCCGTCGGGGGTGCGCAGCGACGAGGGGCGCATGGCGTCGAGGAGATCGGCCGCGCGGGTGTCGGGCGTGCCGTCGGGGATCGGTAGGAGGGCGGGACCGGTGCCGTCCAGCGCGTCGCGGAGCAGCAGGTTCAGGCCCTCGGGTGACAGCCCGCGTACCGCCTGGAGGGGGCGCTCGCCCTCGGAAGCGGGGACCTGGGGCCGGTGTTCGTCTGCTCGTGTCACGGTCGTCCAGCGTATGCCGGGAAAGCGAGCGGACCGTCCAACGGGTCCAGCTGCCGGGTGCGTGCCTGTCTGTCCCGGCCCGCCTGGCAGAATGCGTAGGGTTGACGCTTGGACGCCGGGCCTGGTCGCCCGGAAGCATCCGCGCCGTCCCCGTCCCCGTGAGGAGAAACAGTAGCCGTGAGCAGCGTGATCGACTGGCAGCGGTCGGGCGAGTATTCCGACATCATCTACGAGACCGCGGAGGGCATTGCCAAGATCACGATCAACCGCCCAGAGCGGCACAACGCCTTCCGCCCCCAGACGCTCTTCGAGCTCCAGACGGCGTTCAACATCGCCCGGGACGACTCGAACGTCGGTGTGATCATCTTCACCGGCGCCGGCGACCAGGCGTTCTGCTCCGGCGGTGACCAGAAGATCCGCGGCGACGACGGCTACATCGGCGACGACGCTGTGGCTCAGAAGGGCATCGGCCGCCTCAACGTGCTGGACCTGCAGGTGCAGATCCGTCGCCTGCCCAAGCCGGTGATCTGCATGGTCGCGGGCTGGTCCATCGGCGGCGGAAACGTGCTGCAGGTCTGCTGCGACCTGACCATCGCGGCAGACAACGCCAAGTTCGGGCAGACCGGGCCGCAGGTCGGTTCCTTCGACGGCGGTTACGGCTCCTGGCTGCTGGCCGAGACCGTGGGCCTGAAGAAGGCCCGGGAGATCTGGTACCTGTGCCGCCAGTACAGCGCCCAGGAGGCGCAGGACATGGGCATGGTCAACACCGTGGTGCCTCTGGCGGACCTGGAGAAGGAGACCGTGCAGTGGGCGCGCGAGATGCTCGAGAAGTCGCCGCTGGCGCTGCGCATGGTCAAGGGCGCGATCAACGCCGTCAGTGACGGTGCCGCTGGGATGCAGCAGTTCGCGGGGGACGCGACGATGCTCTACTACATGAGCGAAGAGGCCCAGGAGGGGCGCGACGCCTTCAAGGAGAAGCGCCGCCCCGATTTCGACAAGTTCCCGCGTCGCCCGTGACAGCGCTCCCGGAGCCGGGACCGGCGGGGGAGGACGCTGCGGGCAGGGCCTTCGCGATCGGTCTGCGCAACCGCTTCCGCGGCGTCACCGTCCGGGAGGGCATGCTGGTGCGCGGCCCCGCCGGGTGGGGTGAGTTCTCGCCCTTCGCCGAATACGGGCCGCGCGAGGCCTCGCGCTGGTGGGCCGCCTGCCGGGAGGCGGCCCACCGGGGCTGGCCGGAGCCGCTGCGCGAGCGGGTGCCGGTCAACGTGACCGTGCCCGCCGTGGACCCCGAACGCGCCGCCGGGATCGTGGCCGCAGGAGGCTGCGCCACGGCCAAGGTGAAGGTGGCCGAGAAGGGCCAGGACTGGCGTGCGGACGTGGCCCGGGTGGAGGCGGTCCGCGCCGCGATCGGCCCCTCGGGGCGGGTGCGGGTGGACGCGAACGGCGCCTGGGACGTGGACACCGCTGTGCGGATGACGCGCGAGCTGGACCGGTTCGATCTGGAGTACGTGGAGCAGCCGTCCGCGACCCTGGAGGAGCTGGCCCGGGTCCGTCGCCGCGTGGACGTCCCCGTCGCCGCCGACGAGTCGATCCGCCGGGCGGAGGACCCCCTGCGGGTGCGGGCGTCCGAAGCCGCGGACATCGTCGTGCTCAAGGTCCAACCCTTGGGCGGCGTGCGCGCCGCGCTGCGGGTGGCCGAGGCCTGCGGCCTGCCGGTGGTGGTCTCCAGCGCCGTGGAGACGTCGGTGGGCCTGGCCGCCGGGGTGGCCCTGGCGGCGGCCCTGCCCGAGCTGCCCTACGCCTGTGGTCTGGCGACCATGCAGATGCTGACCGCCGACGTCACTTCGGATCCGCTGCTGCCGGAGCACGGTTCGCTGCCGGTCCGTCCGGTGGCCGTGGACGAGGCGGCGCTGCGGTCGGTCGAGACCGGCCCCGGAGCCTGGCGGGAGCGGGCGGCGGCAGCCGAGGCCGCCGGAGACACGGAGACTGTGGCGGATGCCGGCACCGCTGCGCCCGAAGCCGTCGGACCGAAGCGGTCCGACCCACGGTGACGGGAATCTGGCACACGGTGGCGGTGGTGAACCCGATGGGCAAGAGATCACAGCCGGGCCGGGTCGCCCATCGCGACCGAACGGGGTTCACTGGAGGGGGCCGGGGAATCGTGCGTTCTCGGGCACGTGATCGGCGCACCGGGTAGGGCAGTGGAGTAGGGACCGGGAACAGGGGAGCCGTAAGGTCGGGTCGGATCGCGCGGTCAAACTGGTACACACCTTGACGAACGAAAGTTTTTGATGAATCCGTCTACCGCCCTGGCGCGGGTCCTCGTCGACGAACTCGCGCGCTGCGGGTTGGTCGAGGCCGTCGTCGCGCCCGGGTCCCGCTCGACCCCCTTGGCGCTGGCCCTGGTCGCACATCCCGGGATCCGGGTCCACGTGCGGGTGGACGAGCGTTCCGCGTCCTTCCTCGCACTGGGTCTGGCCCGTGCCTCACGCCGTCCTGTAGCCGTGGTGTGCACCTCCGGCACTGCCGCCGCCAACTTCCACCCGGCGGTCATGGAGGCGGACGAGAGCGGCGTCCCGCTGCTGGTCCTGACCGCCGACCGGCCGCCGGAGCTGCGCGGTACCGGCGCCAACCAGACGGTGGACCAGATCGGCCTGTACGGCGGTGCGGTCCGCATGTTCGCCGAGGTCGGCACCCCCGACCCGGCCCCGGGCATGGTGGCCTACTGGCGTTCGCTGAGCTGCCGCGCCTGGGGTTCGGCAGTCGGAGGCCAGCCCGGACCGGTTCACCTCAACGTGGCCTTCCGCGATCCCCTCACCCCCGATGAGCCCGCGGACAGTCCGGCGTGGACGGCTCCGATCGACGGGCGCCCGGACGGCCGCCCTTGGATCGGTCGGCCCGGCCCCGTCGCCGAACCGGCTCCCTTCGAGCTTCCGGCCGTGGAGCGGGGCGTCATCGTGTGCGGTGACGGCGACTACGATCCGGTGCCCTTCCTGGCCCTGTCCGAGCTGACGGGCTGGCCCCTGCTCGCCGAGCCCACCTCCAACGCCCGCCGAGCCGGCGCGGTCTCCACCTACCGGCAGCTGCTGGCCGCTCCGGGGTTCGCCGCCGAGCACACGCCCGAGCTGGTCGTGAGTGTGGGGCGCCCCAACCTGTCCCGCCAGACCCTGGCCTACCTGCGCCGTGCCGAACGGCACGTGGTGGTGACTTCAGGTGCGGTGGGCGACCCCGCTGCGAGCCTGGCCAACGCCTTCTCCGACCCCGCGCGGACCGCCACGGACGTGGTGCCCGCGGTCGTGCCCCCCGCGGGGCTCGACTGGGACTCCCCCCAGCGCACCGACTGGTCCCGTTCCTGGGAACGGGCTGAGACCGCGGGCCGAGCCGCGGTCGACGGTGTCCTGGACGCCGACGAGGCGCTCTCCGAACCCCGCCTCGCCCGCGACCTGGCTTCCCAGCTGACCGAGGGGTCCTTGCTGTTCGCCGGGTCCAGCATGCCCATCCGCGACCTCGATGCCACGATGGGTGCCCGCTGCGGCCTGCGTCTGGTGGGCAACCGGGGGGTGAGCGGCATCGACGGGACCGTGTCGACGGCGGTCGGTGCGGCTCTGGCCCACCAGGCCGAGAGCGCGGGCCGCGCCTACGCGCTGCTCGGCGACCTGGCGGTGCTGCACGACCAGAACGGGCTGATCATCGGCCCGGGTGAGCCGCGCCCGGACCTGGCGATCGTCGTGGTCAACAACGACGGCGGCGGGATCTTCTCGGGACTGGAGCAGGCGGGCCACCCCGACTTCGAGCGGGTCTTCGGGACCCCGCACGGGGTGTCGATGGAGCGGGTCGCCGCCGTGGCCGACCTGCCCTACACACGCGTGGAGTGGGCCACCGACCTGTCCAAGGCCCTCCTGGGTGAGGGCCTGCGCATCGTCGAGGTGTGTACGACCAGGGCGGGCAGCGCGGCCCTGCGCCGCCGCCTGCAGGACGCCGTGGACACCGCGGTCCGCGACCTGTACTAGTACTTCGAGTAGTGCGTTGAACCCCGCGACTGGGCAGCCCGGTGGCCCGGCCTGTCCGCTTCGCGGAACTGGGGCGGGCCACCGGGCCGGATCAGACCGCGGGTGCCTGGGAGCCGTCCAGGATCTCCAGCAGCACGTCGACGTAGTCGGTGATGATGCCGTCGACACCCATGTCGACGGCCCGCTCCATGTCCTCGGGCTCGTTGACCGTGTAGACGTGGACCTCCATGCCCGCGTCCTGCACGGCCTCGACGTAGTCACCGTCGATCTGGGCGTGGTTCGGGTTGACCTGGTCAGCCCACGCGTAGTCCTCGAGCTCGTCCTCGGGCACGATCCCCAGCAGCCCGTGCGGGACGTGGTCCGGGTAGAGCTCGCGTGAGCTCTCTACGACGTCCCAGTTGAAGTCCTGGATCGCGAGCCGGTCGTAGCCGGGCTTGCCGGGCAGCGACCCCGGGGCGAGGAACCACGGGTTGTCGTGGATGACCTCGGCGACGTCCTCCTCAATGCCGGGGTGGAGCTCGGACTCCTTGATCTCCAAGAGGAAACCGAGGTGCAGGTCCTTCATGAGGTCCAGCCCCTCCTGGAGGGTGGGCACCGGCTCGCCCGCGAACTCCTCGTCGAACCAGGAGCCGGCGTCGAGCTTGCTGATCTCCTTCATGGTGAAGTCGGCGACGTCGTAGGAGTCCCGGTCCGGGAAGACCTCCTCGACGTCCGTGGTGCGGGTCAGGTCCTCGTCGTGCATGAAGATGAGCTCACCGTCCGCGGTGCGCTGCACGTCGGTCTCGATGGTGCTGGCACCGAGCTCGGCGGCCACCTCGATGGCGACGAGGGTGTTCTCCGGCGCGTATCCGGACGCTCCGCGGTGGGCGACGTCGAGGACGTCCGGGCCGGGCGGTCCGGCGGTCGTAGTTGATTCCGCGGCTTCGGACGCGGTGTCGGCGCTCGCCACACCAGTAAAACCGAAAACGGTCATCGCGGAGCTTGCCGCGACGACCGTGGTGTAACGCAGCGCGGTTCTCAGGCGCGCGTCGATGCCGGTACGGGGACGGGGATGGTCAGGCATGATCCGGGGGGTGTCGGACACAGTGCTCCTCATATTCATGGCAGGACAGGGTGACCCGATGTGCTCTGTGCCGGGTCACCACTGCTGCCAGTCCCGATGGGTCTCGGCCGGGCGATGCGCAGTGTGAACAAATCGCCCAGACCGGGTATTAAAACCCCCAAGCATTCACAAAGCAATACCCAGGGATCAGCTTTCACTGTCGCGACGCCGGCTGACGCGCGCGTGACCTGCGAACGAACTCCATAGGGAGGACTGAGGAACGCCGGATATCCGCACTTCAGCGGCGGGTCCGGCTCCGGCACCGAACCACGTGGGGCAAGTACCCGGTGACTGGGCGCCTCCCCCCATCTGCCGGAAGAGTCTGCGCTGCAGGATCAGCGGCGCAGGATATCCATCAGGTCGAACTCCAGCTTTACGGGAACAGAGGTCTTGAGAGTCCCTCGGTGCACGGTCGGCCGACCGTAGTCACCGGAAGGACTGGCCGGGTCGGTCTCGTACTCGTAGACCACCGCGTCCGGTCCGTCCTGCTCGACCCCCCAGAAGACCTGCGGCGGCATGGGGAGGACCACCCGGTCGTCGCCCTCGGATGCTTGTTGCCGGCCACAGTCGGAGCGGACATGTGACTGTCTCCAGTCGTCGGATCGTTCTCGTCGCCCACCGTAGCCATCTCGCCGTCCCGTCAGGGTGCCTTTCTGGCCTTGTCCATTCCCCTACCCGGAGCTCGGCCCGGCACCCGCGGCCGGGGCTTGGCCGCGCGGGAGACTGAGCCTTCGGTGGAGCAAGCGCTCGTTGAGGAGGAACTGTGGCCGGGTGGGAGACCCGTCAAAAGGCGTTGTGCTACGTGGTGCGCGACGGGCGGCTGCTGGTCTTCCGGCACGTGGACCACCCCCTGGAGGAGGTCGGCCTGCAGGTCCCGGCGGGGAGCGTCCGGTCCGGGGAGCGCCCGGAGGCCGCTGCCCTGCGTGAGGCCCGCGAGGAGACCGGTCTGGATGGTCTGCGCGTCGTACGCGCGCTGGGCGTGACGGAGTACGACGTGGCCCCGTACCGGTTCGAGGTCCAGCGCAGGCACGTCTTCCAGCTGGCGGTTGACGGTCCGGTACCCGAGCGCTGGACCTCGGTCGAGGAGCACGACGGGGAAGGGGAGCCGACCCGGTTCGAGTGCTTCTGGATCTCCTTGGCGGCGGGGCACGTACTGCAGTCCGGCCAGGGGGCGCTGCTTGGTCGGCTCTTCGATTGAGCACCGAGACGGATTCCAAGGGGTTTTCCGAATCCGTTCGCCCGGTGCCCTCCCCGGATACCCGAGGAGACACGCCGGGCTGAACCGGGCGGTGTTCCTGGACCGGGGCGCGGGGGTAGGCAAGGATCGCTCCGAGGTCTTACATTACGTAATCGCTCTCAGTCACAGAGTAGTCAACTGACCCGTGTGTGGGAGTTGTGTGTCCGTTCATCCTGGTTTCACCGGTGCGTGTGAAGCCTCGGACAGGGTCGAGAGCGACCGGCAGGACCTCCTGCCCGACCGCCTCCGGCCCCCACCCCGCACTCCGGGGCGCCGGAGGAGCAGTCACGATCCGCGAGGAGAACGAGTGCCCGAATCCGCGCCCCGCCGCCGACTCCTGCCCCTACTCGGAGTCGGAGGCGGCCGTTCCCCCAAAACCTGCCTGTACCGCTGCGGCAACGCCTGTTTCCACCCCGCGCCCAACAAGAGCGGCAACCCCTACTTCGGTGACATCTTCCAGGGGGTCCTCTCCCGCCGGACCGCGCTCAAGGGCGCCGCGGTAGGCGCCGGGGCCAGCGCCCTGGGGCTCGCGGCACTGAGTCCGGCCGCCGCCAGCGGGGTGCCGAACCGCCCCCACCCCTCGCCCCGGCCGACGTTCCAAAGCGTCCAGCCCAACACCGAAGACGTCGTCACCGTCCCGGAGGGCTACGACCACCACGTCATCGTCCGCTGGGGCGACGCGGTGGAGCCCGACGCACCCGAGTTCGACTTCGAGAACCAGACCGGTGCGGCCCAGGCCAAGCAGTTCGGCTACAACTGCGACTACGTCGGCTTCTTCACGCTCGACGACAACCGCGGCCTGCTGTGGGTCAACCACGAGTACACCAACGAAGAGCTGATGTTCGCCGGTTACACCGACGGGGACGACGCCGACCTGGAGTGGATCCGGGTGGCTATGGCCGCACACGGCGGCTCCGTGGTGGAGTTGGAGCGGGTCGGTGACACCGGCGAGTGGCACATGGTGGAGGGCGACCGCCCCTTCAACCGGCGGATCACCCACGAGACGCCCTTCCGGGTCAGCGGCCCCGCCGCCGGACACGAACTGCTGCGCACCGAGGCCGACCCGGAGGGGACCACGGTCCTGGGAACCCTCAACAACTGCGCGGGCGGGATGACCCCGTGGGGCACCATCCTCAGCGGCGAGGAGAACTTCCACCAGTACTTCGTCGGCGCCCCCGACTCGGAGGAACACGCCCGATACGGCCTGCCCACCGACTACTCCGGCCGCCGGTGGGACCGCGTGGACGAGCGCTTCGACCTGGCCAAGCACCCCAACGAGGCCAACCGCTTCGGCTACATCGTGGAGATCGACCCGCACGACGCCGATTCCACCCCGATCAAGCGCACCATGCTCGGCCGCTTCAAGCACGAGGGTGCCAACGTCAACATCACCGGGGACGGCCGGGTCGCCGCGTACATGGGTGACGACGAGCGCTTCGACTACATCTACAAGTTCGTCAGCGCCAAGAAGTACGTCGAGGGCTCCCGCAAGCACAACATGGCCCTGCTCGACACGGGCACCCTGTACGTCGCCCAGCTCACCGGGAACAGCCCCGAGGAGGAGATCGACGGCACCGGAGCCCTGCCCTCGGACGGCGAGTTCGACGGCACCGGCGAGTGGATCCCGCTGTGCACGGACACCGAGAGCTACGTCGACGGCTTCTCCGTCGCCGAGGTCCTCGTCCACACCAGGCTGGCGGCGGACAAGGTGGGCGCCACCAAGATGGACCGGCCCGAGGACTTCGAGCCCAGCCCGGTCACCGGCAAGGTCTACTGCGCCATGACCAGCAACGACGCCCGTGAGCCCGGCCAGGCCGACGAACCCAACCCGCGCGGCCCCAACAAGTACGGCCACATCCTCGAGATCATCGAGGACGGCGACGACTCCGGCGCCACCACCTTCAGCTGGATCGTGCCCATCGTCTGCGGTGACCCCGAGGACGAGAGCACCTACTTCGCGGGCTACGACAAGTCCAAGGTCATGCCGATCGCGACGCCCGACAACGTGGCCTTCGACAAGCACGGCAACCTGTGGATCGCCACGGACGGCCAGCCCAGCACCCTGGACACCAACGACGCCCTGCACGTCGTGCCCGTCGAGGGACGTTTCCGAGGTGAGCTGCGCACCTTCGCCACGTCGCCGTTCGAGGCCGAGACCTGCGGTCCGCTGATCACCGAGGACCAGAAGACCGTCTTCCTGGCCCCGCAGCACCCGGGCGAGAACGGCACCGCCGAGGAGCCGACCAGCACCTGGCCCGACGGCGACTTCCCGCGCCCGTCGGTGGTGTGCGTCTGGCACACCGGAGGCCGCGACGTCGGTACCTGATCGACCGCAGAGCGCCGGGCCCGCGCGGCCCGGCCGGCACAGGCCACCGGCCCCGGTCCTCTCCGTCGTGGGGGAGGGACCGGGGCCGGTTCGCGTCTGAGGGCCGACCCGGTCGGGCCCATCCTGCCCGCAGCCAGGGTCAGGCCAGGGCGGCGGCACCCGCGTTGAGCCGCGCGGCCACCTCCGCCAGGCGGCGGCCCTGGTAGCGGGCGGCGTCCAGGACCGCGTCGTTGGGCTCCCCGGCGCCGCCGACGTGGGAGGTGCCGTACGGGTTGCCGCCGGCCGGGTAGATGGCCGGGTCGGTGTAGCCGGGCGGGACGATGACCGTACCCCAGTGGTAGAAGGTGTTGTGCAGGGCCAGCAGGGTGGCCTCGTTGCCCCCGTGGGCGTTGATCGCGCTGGTGAAGCCGGTGGCGGGCTTCCCGGCCAGTGCGCCCCCCTGCCACAGTCTCGCGGGCGTGGTGTCGATGAACTGCTTCAGCTGCGAGGAGATGTTGCCGAACCGGGTGGGTGAACCGAAGGCGAAGACGTTGGCCCACTCCAGGTCGTCGGGGGTGGCCTCTGGGACGTCGGCGGTGGCGTCCAGGTGTGCCCGCCAGGCCGGGTTCGAGTCGATGGCGGCGGCGGGTGCGAGCTCGGGTGCCCGCAGGAGCCGGACCTCGGCGCCCGCCTTCTCCGCCCCCTCGGCGAGTGCTTCGGCGAGGCTGTGCACGTTTCCGGTGGAGGAGTAGTAGACCACCGCGACCTTGGCGTTCATCGATAGGAGTCCTTTCCCTGGAGTGCGGGGCGTGCCTTCATGGCACGAGCCGCAAAGTGGATAGTTATCCGGTTGGCTGGTTCAGAGTAAACCGGATATCTATCCGTTTCGCAAGGGAGATTCGGGAACGGGTCCGAGAAGTCCGTTAGGGTCGGGTCCATGACCGGACCAGAGCTGCCCTTGATGGGCCAGGAACAGGCGCCGTCGGGGCGCGCCGACGCCGTGCGCAACCGGCGCGCGATCCTGGACGCGGCCCAGCGGCTGTTCGCGGAGCAGGGGCCCGGGGCCGTGACCATGAACGCCGTTGCCCGCGCCGCGGGCATGGGCGTGGGGACGGTCTACCGCCGCTTCGGGGACGTCGGCCAACTCCTCGCCGCTCTCATGGACGAGGACGAGCGGCACTTCCAGGAGTCGTTTCTGAACGGCCCCCCGCCGCTGGGCCCGGGCGCTCCGGCACACGAGCGCCTCCGCGCCTTCCTGCACGCGCTGACCGACCGGATGGTCGAGCGGTTCGGGATCATGCGCGCCGTCGAGGAGGCCGAGGCCGGTGCCCGGCACCGCGGGGGCGCCTACCGGGCCATGCACGCCCACGTGAGCATACTTCTGCGCGAGTCCCGGCCCGGCGCGCAGACCGAGGTCCTGGCACACATGCTGCTCGCGCCCTTCGTGCCCAGCCTCCTGGGACACCTCATCGAGGAACGGGAGATCGACGTGGACACGGTAAAGAGGGGTATCGACGACCTCCTGGGCTCTGACCTCTCAGGTGAGCGCGCCTAGATGATTGAGTCCGATGTCTTCAGTGGTCGTAGGCGATCAGGGACCGCTTGACGGGGGCGTTGGTCTCCCAGTTGTGCCAGATCGCCGCGGCCATGGCCAGCAGGCGCTGTGCGGTACGGGCG
>NZ_BAAHAR010000080.1:0-18952 GCF_054777395.1 Nocardiopsis oceani | reverse complement strand
TAGCCGCCAACCCGCCGTCGCAGCGAAGCGGGTCAAGGTGGAGCGCCGTTGATGCGCGAAGCGCTCGATGGCGACGACCTTGAGGCGCGTAGCGGAGACGGCCACAATCGGGCGGCGGGAAAGGAGGACACCCCAAGCCAACAAGGCAACCCCACCGCAGAGAGGCACCCCCACCGCAGAACCGCAGAGAGGCACCCCCACCGCAGAACCGCAGAGAGGCACCCCCACCGCAGAACCGCAGAGAGGCACCCCCACCGCAGAACCGCAGAGAGGCACCCCCACCGCAGAACCGCAGAGAGGCACCCCAAGGTCGCCTACATGCTCGAACACGGCGCGCTCCCGCACGGGATGAAGGTCCGGTCGTCCGACACCCGCGGGAACAGGCCGAACGGGATTTCGGCGCTCGGGTCAGATCCTTCGGTCGCGACCCGCCCAGAAGGCGACCACCGTCTGTGCCAGGGCCAACCCGCCCACCAGAACCAGCACCAGGTCCGGGGACCCCGTGATCTGGATGAGGGCGCCTGCCGCCGCGGGACCGCCCGCGGCGAGGAGGTAACCCATGGACTGGGCCATCCCCGACAGGCGGGTGGTCTCCGACTGGCTCCGGCCGCGGAGGCCGATCAGGGCGAGCGAGACCACGATCGAACTGCCCGTGCCGGTTCCGGCGAGCAGGATCCACAAGAAGCCCCACTGCGGGAACCACAGCAGCCCCGCCATCGCCACCAGGATGGCCAGGCTCACCGCGAGGCAGGCCGGGCGCTGCTCGGCTCTTCGGCCCATGAGGGCGGAGACGGCCAGCCCGGCGACCACCCCGGCGATCTGGAGCGCGAACAGGTGCCAACCGGCGGTCTCCGGGGGCACGCCCCGGGCAGTTTCCACGGACGGCAGCCAGTTGATCAGGGTGAAGAAGGCGGTCGACTGCAACCCCATGAACGCGGTGACCTGCCAGGCGGTCGCCGAGCGCCACACCGAGCCGGTGGGTTCGCTGGGGGTGCCGGTGGCGGAAGGGGCGGGCACGGCGGCTGGAATCCAGTGGGACCGGGCCGCCCAGAGCAGAAGTGCGACCACCACCGGAACCGCCCACAGTCCGAGCGAGATGCGCCAGCCGCCCAGGACCGCGGCGAGCGGAACCGCCAAGCCGGCGCCCACGGCGGCGAACCCGGTCATCACCGAGGTGGACACGCCGGTGAACAGGGCGATCCTCCTCGGGTGGTCGCGCCGCAGGATCACCGGCACGAGAACGTTCCCGAAGGCCACACCGGCGCCGATCATCGCAGTGCCGACCCACAGCGCGGGCATGGCCGGGAGGGAACGGATCGCGATCCCGGCGGCCAGGACGGCCAGCGCTGCCAGGAGCACGCGGTCCACACCCCAGCGCGCGGCCGGACCGTGGACGATCGAGGAGAACAGGGCGAAGCCGAGCAGGGGGAGCGCGGTCAGCAACCCCAATGCGCTGTCAGACAGTCCCGTGGTGGTGCCGATCTGTTCCAGGACCGGACCGACAGTGGTCAGGGCGGGGCGCAGGCAGGAGGCCACCAAGAGCAGCGCGCCCAGGGCGAGGAGGGCCCGTGGCCAGGTTTTGGGAGGGGCCACCACCGTGCCGTTCACGCCGTTCCGTCCCGACCGTCGCCGTCGACCACGGCGCTGATGAATCCCAGTTCGTCCGCGAGGGCGATCGCGCAGGCGCGGGCGCGCTCGGGTGCGCCCGCCTCGATCGCCGAAAGCAGCCCTTGGTGCAGGTCGGCCAGGCCCTGTTCCTCCGGGAGGGTGGTGGTGCGGCGGATGGACTCGACCACGTTCTCCCGGAGGGCGTCGTAGAGCCTGGTGAGCAGGGGGTTGCCCGCGGCCTCGACCACGGCGCGGTGGAAGCGGGAGTCGGCGTCCACGTAGGCGGTGGCGTCGTCGGCGCGTTCGGCCGCGGACCGCTCGGAGAGGGCGTCGCGCATCGCCGCCAGATGCTCGTCGGTGCGCTGGCGCGCGGCGCGTTCGGCGGCGGCCACCTCCAGAACGCCGCGCACGTCAAGGACGTGTTCGAGTTCGGTGCCACCGCCCTGCCCGAGCAGGGTCGTGAGCTCGTCGCTGGCGCGCACGTAGGTGCCGTCGCCCACGCGGGGCTCCAGCAGCCCGGCCAAGGTGAGTGCGCGCAGGGCTTCGCGGACGGTTCCCCGGCTGACCCCGAGTTCCTGGGCGAGGTGCTTCTCGCCGGGGATGCGGCCGTGGACGGGCCAGTCGCCGTCGGCGATGTGCTCCCGGAACCGCTTGCTGACCTGCACGACCAAGGGCTCGCCTCGGGTGGGTTGGGTGGTCGGCGCCACGGTCTCACCCCCCTAAATGTCCGACATTTGCACGGAGCCTAGAGGGTGCAGCGGCCCGTACACAAGAGGGCCGGCCCGTGCACAAGAGGGCCGGCCCGTGCACAAGAGGGCCGGCCCGAACCGGGACAGCACGGAGCCCCGCCACCCCGGGACGAATCCAAGGGGTGGCGGGGCTCCGTGCTCAATCTCTGCGCCCCGGCCCTACCGGGGTCCAGGACCTAGGACTGCGGTGCGCGGCGCGGGCGCCGTCCGCGTGAGCCGCCACCGGGACCGCCTCGGTAGCCGCCGCCGCGCGGGCCGCGCTGACGGTTCTCACGGCGGGGCTCGGCGGGCAGGGTCACCGGCACACCCGACGGCTCGCGGGCGCCGGTCACGCGGGCCAGCTCCGGGGCGTCGGCCTGGACCTGGGCGGTCTGTGCGTCGATCCGGGCGCGGTGCATCAGGCGGGTCATGTCGCGCCGCTGGTTGGGCAGCACGAGCGTGACCACGTTGCCGGACGCGCCGGCGCGGGCGGTGCGCCCGCCCCGGTGCAGGTAGTCCTTGTGGTCCGTGGGCGGGTCGATGTTGACGACCAGATCCAGGCCGTCCACGTGGATGCCGCGCGCGGCGACGTTCGTGGCGATCAGTGCGGTGACCGTGCCCTCCTTGAACTGCTTGAGGGTACGGGTGCGCTGGGGCTGGGAACGGCCGCCGTGCAGCGGGGCCGCTCGGACACCGCTGTTCAGCAGGTGCTGGGCCATCCGGTCCACGGCGTGTTTGGTGTCCAGGAACATGAGCACCTGGCCGTCCCGGGCCGCGATCTGGGTGGCGGTCGCCTGCTTCTCCGCGTGGGACACGTGCAGGACGTGGTGCTCCATGGTGGAGACCGCGCCCTCGGACGGGTCGACCGAGTGGACGACGGGGTCGTTGAGGAAGCGGCGCACCAGCTGGTCCACGTTCCGGTCCAGGGTGGCCGAGAACAGCATCCGCTGCCCGGTGGCGGGCACCTGCTCCAGGATCGCGGTGACCTGCGGCATGAAGCCCATGTCGGTCATCTGGTCGGCCTCGTCCAGGACGACGTTCTCGACCTGGTCCAGTACACAGTCGCCGCGCTCCATCAGGTCGCGCAGGCGGCCCGGGGTGGCGACGAGCAGCTCGACACCCTGACGCAGGGCGCGGGCCTGGCGGTGGATGGGCATGCCGCCCACCACGGTCGCCATGCGCACCCGCACGGAGCGGGCGTAGGGCGTGAGGGAGTCGGTGACCTGCTGGGCGAGCTCGCGGGTGGGGGCGAGGACCACGGCCAGCGGGCGGTGCGCCTCGGCGCTGCGGCCGTCGAGGCGGGAGAGCAAAGCGAGTCCGAAGGCCAGCGTCTTGCCGGAACCGGTCTGGCTGCGGCCGAGGACGTCTCGTCCGGCCAGTGAGTTCGGCAGCGTGGCCGCCTGGATCGCGGACGGGGTGGTCAGGCCCTGGCGTGCCAGCGTCGACTTCAGCGGCGCGGGCATCTCCAGTTCCTGGAAGTCGTGCACCGGGTCGAGCCCGGGGTTGACGGTGACGGGGAGCGCGAACTCTCCGCCGGAGTGGCTGCCGCCGCGGCCTTGGTAGCCGCCGGAGCGGCCGCCGCGGCCCTGGTAGCCGCCGCCGCGCCGCGGCCCGTCGAAGGAACGGCGGGGGCGCTGACGGCCGTAGGGGGCGGGGCCGTTGGAGGAGCGGCCGCGGCGCTCGTTGGTGCGAGGTTGGTTCATGTGAGACCTTTCGCCGACGGCGCGTGCCGGGCGGGAAGCCCTCGGGGCTTCAAAGTGAGGCACCGGGTGTGCGCCGGAGGAAATACTTCGAGATCCACGGCCCGCACGGAGAACCCGGGGTCGTGGCGGATGACCGGTGCCAGTCGGATAACGACGGCCAGAAAACCGGTCCGGAAAATGAAGAAAACGGCCAGGGGCCCGGTGCCCTGAGGGCGGGCCCCTGCCGCTTAACGAGCTTCAGCTCGGTTAGATCAGGGTGATGTTGTCGGCCTGGAGGCCCTTGGCGCCCTGGGTGACGTCGAACTCCACCGCCTGGCCCTCCGCGAGCTCGCGGTAGCCGTTGGCCTGGATCGCCGAGTAGTGGGCGAAGACGTCAGCGCCGCCGCCGTCCTGCTCGATGAAGCCGAAACCCTTGTCGCCGTTGAACCACTTGACCTTGCCGGTCGCCATGGATGTACCTCTCGTTCGGGAGTATAGAAGAAAACCGCGGTCTGACGATTTTCCCGTCACCGCGGTGATCACCCGAAAACGATGCAAATCCAAAACGGGAACCACGACTGCAACTCCCCTGAACCTAGCACAGGATTTTCTTGCTGTCTTAAAAAATCGGTGTGTCACAAGGCACCGTCGCGTGTGGTAACGAAGAGGTGCGGAAATCCGTTTACCCCGGGTTTTCCGGGGAGGGCCGGGAGTACCCGGGGTGTTGTTCGTCGGTGAGGGTGTCGTTCTCCTCCACCTCGAGGTCGTCGAACCGGGTGCTTCCGGTCCGGGGCGATCCGATCAGGTAACCGGCGCGGGCCATCGCGGAGCCGCCGACCGCCGTCGTCGCGAGCTGGATGAAGATGGCGAGGCCCACCTTGATGGCGTTCTCCCACGACGGGTAGTGCAGGAACAGGCCGAACAGCACGAGCCCGGTACCCAGGCCGCCGGAGATCGTCAAGGCGTTCAGCCGCGTGTAGACGTCGGGCATCCGGATCACGCCGAGGGCCCCCACGAGGAACGCCAAGGAGCCGAGGAGCATGACCGCGCCGCCGATGTCGTCGAGGTTCATCGTTTGCCTCCAGCGGTCAGACGGGCCAGGGAGATGGCCGCGAGGAGCCCCACCAGGGTGGCGACCAGGACCACGTCGACGAGCAGAGAGCTCGGCAGCAGTGCACCCAGCAGGGCGATCAGGCTCACGAACCCGTAGAAGACCAGGTCGGACCCGGCGCCCCGGTCGGCGCCGGTGGGGCCGCGCAGGACTCGGTAGACGGCGATGATCATGGCCGCGACGATGACGGCCATGGCGATACCGGCGAAGCTCACCAGCGCTTCCCCCCTTCGTCTCGTTCCAGGTCCTCAGGGCGTGGCGGGACCCCCGTGGGCCGGGTCGCCCGCAGCACCTGGTCCTCCATCAGGTGGACCTCGTGCAGGACCGTCCTGTGGTCCTTTGCGAACACGGCGTGCACCCACACCGTCGCCGGATCGTGGCGCGCGGCCACGGTGATGGACCCGGGTGCGAGCGAGATGAGGTTGGCCATGACGCTGATCTCGAAGTCGGTCCGGCAGCGCAGGGGCACCTCGACGAACGCCGGGGTCACCGAACTGCCCGGGGTGAGGATCTCCCACCCCACCCGGAGTGACCCGGCCACGAGGTCGTAGACCAGGTAGACGGGGAGCCACAGCATCCCCAGGAACCAGACCAGAACGCTTTTCACGGTCATCGAAGCACCGCCTCGACGTAGGTGGACGTGTCCAGGAGGTTGGCGGCCGCCTGCGCGCTCAGGCCCAGCAGTACCTGGGCGCCCAGCCCGATGCACAGGGTCAGTGCGGCCAGTACCAGGCCGGGGAGCAGCAGGGCCGGTCGAACCCGGGGAGGGGCCTCCGTCCGGGTCCCGGCCGCGGTGCCGGTACCGCCGCTGCCCTCCGCCGGGGTGTCGCCTTGGTCACTCTCGGACCCGTTCTCCTCGGCTTTCTCCTCGGGCGGCTTGCCCCAGAACACGCCGCCCCAGATCTTCAGCATGGACATGAGGGTGAAGAGGCTGACCGCGACGGCCACTACGGCCGCCTCCCACGCACCGGCCTGGAAGGAGCCCGCGACCAGGGTGACCTTGGCGACGAAGCCGGAGAAGGGCGGGAGTCCGGCCAGGGACAGAGCCGCGGCCATGAACACGAGGGCCAGCAGCGGTTCTCGTTTGGCTATGCCGCCGAGCCGGTCCAGCGCTCCGGTGCCGTGGGTGTGTTCGATGGCGCCGGTGGACAGGAACAGCGAGGCCTTCACGATCATGTGGTGGATCAGGTAGAAGATGCCCGCCATGAGCCCGAGCTGGGTGAAGAGCGCGACGCCCAGCAGGATGTACCCGATCTGGCTGATCATGTGGAACACCAGGATCGACCGGGTCGTGTTCTCGCCCACGGCCCCGAGCACCCCGATCACCATGGTCAGTGAGAACGCGAGCACCCCGATCCACAGGAACCGCGAGTCCCCGTCGAAGACCAGCGCGTACAGGCGGTAGATCGCGTAGATCGCCACCTTGGTGTGCAGTCCGGAGAACAGGGCGGTCACCGCGACCGATGTGCCCGTGTACGTGCGTGCCAGCCAGCCGTGCACCGGCACGACAGCGGCCTTGATCGACAGCGCGAGGATGACCACGCCCATGCCGACCGCCACCATCGGCGACTCCTGGGCCGCACCGGCCAGTTCACCCAGGTGCACGGTCCCCGCGGCGCCGTAGACGAGGGCCACGCCCGCGAGGAAGATCGTGGACGTCAGCAGGTTGAGCATCACGTAGATGCGTCCGGCCCCGATACGCCCGGACGAGCCCAGCATGGCGAGCAGCCCGTAGGCGGGCAGCAGCATGACCTCGACGAACACGAACAGGTTGAAGAGGTCGCCGGTCATGAGGGCACCGGAGACACCGGCGGACAGGATCAGCACCAGCGCCCGGAAGTAGGAGGCCCGGTCGTCCCCGACGGCGACCGAGAACGCACCGCACACCAGGACCAGGAGCGACGTGGTCCAGAGCATCAGCGCGCTGAGGGTGTCCACGACCAGAGGGATGGCGACCCCGTCCGGCCACAGGGCCACGTTGTGGGCGAGGATCTCGCCGTTCCGGGTGATCCACAGCAGACCGGTGCTCGCGGCCAGGCCGAGCGCGCTGGGGGCGAGCATCAGTGTGCGGGAGAGCCAGGTCGGTAGGCGAAGGAGTACCAGGACGGCCGCGACGGCTAGGGGCACGGCGACCAGGAGGGGAAGGAGCGCGGTCGTCATGAGGCGTCCTCGGTTTCGTCGTCGTCGGCCTTGGTGGCGGCCAGCGTGAGCAGGTAGATCGTGATCGAGAAGGCGATGACGATCGCGGTCAGCACGAAGGCCTGCGGCAGCGGGTCGGCGGCGTCTTCGGGCCGGGTGTAACCCAGAAGGGGTTGGTTGCGCTGGTAGGCACCGCCCGCGGACATGAGCATCAGGTTCACCCCGTGCCCCAGGAGCACGAAGCCCAGGACGACCCGGACCGTGCCCCTCTGGAGGATCAGGTAGACCGCGCCGGCGATCAGGACACCGATAGTGAGTGGGAGTGTCATCGTGTGTCTCCGTTCTCCTCGTTCCCGTGCGGCGGCTCCGGGCTCCTAGGCGATCCCGTCGCCCTGCGCGGTGCCTCCGGCCCGAACGGCTCGGCCGTGTCGGCCGCCCCGGCCACGGTGATGGTCGGAGCTTGGTCCGCGGTGGGCTGCATGGTCCCGACCGTGGAGTCGCCCGGTGCGGTCTCGTCCATGCCGAGCTGGTTGAGAGCGGTCAGGACCACGCCGACGACGGCCAGGTAGACGCCGACGTCGAACACCAGCGCTGTGGTGAAGTGGTACTCCTCACTGCTCCAGGGCAGCGGGATGTAGGACTCCAGCGGGCGCAGGAACGACCCGTCCAGGAAGCCGAGCAGACCCGAGAACACGGCGACGGCGATACCGCCGCCGATGATCCTGGGGTACGACAGGTGGATCCGTGCCACCGAAGCGCTGGGCGCCGCCAGGTACACCAGGGCGAAGCCCGCCCCGCCGACCAGGCCGGCGATGAAACCGCCGCCGGTGTCGGTGTGGCCGCGCAGCATCAGCGTCAGCGACCAGAACACGATCAGCGGCAGCAGGACGAACGCTACGGAGCGCATGATCAGGGTGTTGTTGTCCGCGTCGTAGACGGCGCTCGACCGGCCGACGACGATCTTGCGGTCCTTGCTCGGGGGCAGCAGGCCGCTGGAGTTGAGCACCGCGATGATGATCAGCCCGGCCACCCCCAGGACCACCAGTTCGCCCAAGGTGTCCAGGGCCCGGTAGTCCACCAGGATCGTGTTGACCACGTTGGTGCCGCCGGTGTCCTCCTCGGAGTTCTCCAGGAAGTAGTCGGCGGCGGCGGAGCGTTCCCGGCGTCCGGTCAGGAAGTAGGTTCCCAGCGCCGCCGTGGCACCGGCGGCGACGGCGACGAGACCGGTGACCGCAGCCCTGGTCGGCCGCACCTTGTGGAAATGTCGGGGCCGGCGCCGGAGCGCCAGGACAGCGATCACCACGGTGAGGATCTCCACGACCAGCTGGGTGAGGGCCACGTCGAAGGCCCCCAGCAGGAAGAGCCACAGCGCGACGGTGAACCCGCCGACCCCGACCAGGACCAGGCCGGCCATCCTCGAACGGGTCGAGACCGCGCCGAGAACGGCGGTGACTGCGAGCGCGACCAGCAACCAGTCGTACGGGTAGCTGGTGGGCGCTGGCTGGTCGGGCACGTCGAGACCGATCAGCGACACCGTGGCGCCCAGGGTGATGACCAACAGGATCGGCATGGCCAGGTGGCGCGTGGGCTCGTCGGAGCGGGTCAGGTCGCCGGTGCGGCGGCCCAGGACGATGACGCCCTGGTGGAGGGCCTCGAACACGGTGACGCCCTCCACCGGGAGGAGCCTGCGCCCGGCCAGGCGCTCCCCAGATGCGGTCCACCACACCAACAGCGCACCCAGGACGAGTGCGGCCAGTGACATGAACAGATCCGGGGTGAGGCCGTGCCACAGGGTCAGGTCGGCTTCCGCGGCCTGACCGGTGGCGTCCTCGGCGACCTCCTCCGCCACGGGGTTCAGGACCGGGATGCCCAGCCCCAGCGCGAGTCCGGTGGCCCCCGCGGCCGCTGGGGCCCCGTAGAAGGCCAGACCGGCTTCCTTGGGAGTGAGATCCGGCTGCTGCGGTCGGCCCCAGAACGTGCCGTGGACGAAGCGGTAGGAGTAGGCGACGGTGAAGACGGAGGCGACCACGGCAGCAGCACCGGCGGCCACACCGGTCCACTCGGGCCCGGGCGCCTCCAAGAGCCCCTTGAACACGTTCTCCTTGCTGACGAAGCCCAGCAGCGGGGGAACCCCGGCCATGGACAGCACCGCCAGCACGGAGACAGCGGCAGTGATCGGCATCCTCTTGCGCAGGCCGCCCAGCTCGCGCAGGTCGCGGGTGCCGGTCTGGTGGTCCACGACCCCGACCACCATGAACAGCGCGGACTTGAACAGCGAGTGCGCGAACACGTGCACGGCGGCGCCGATGAGCGCGGCGTCGTTGCCCACGCCGATCGCCGCCACCATAAGGCCGAGCTGGCTGACCGTGGAGTGGGCGGCCAGCTTCTTGAGGTCGTACTGCTGCAGGGCGAAGACCGCGCCGATGATCGCCGTGACCAGCCCGATGGGGATGAGGAGGGAGTTCCACAGCGGGAGCTCGGCGAAGGCGGGGCTGAACCGCATCAGTAGGAAGATGCCCGCCTTGACCATCGCGGCCGCGTGCAGGTAGGCGCTCACCGGTGTGCTGGCCGCCATGGCGTCGGGGAGCCAGTAGTGGAACGGGAACTGCGCGGACTTGGTGAAGGCGGCCAGGATCACCAGGGCCGCGACCCCGGAGGCGAACACCGGGTCCTCGCCCCACACCGGGTCGGCCAGGATCACGCTCAGCTGGGTGGTGCCCGCGTGCAGGGCCATGAGCACCACCGCGGTCATCAGCGCCAGTCCGCCCACGACGGTGAGCAGGAAGGTGCGGATCGCGGGGCGGCTGCCGGAAGGGCCAGAGAGGCCGATCAAGTAGAACGAAGCGATCGTGGTGAGCTCCCAGAAAACGAAGAGCAGCACCACGTCGTCGGCGAGGACCAGACCGGTCATCGCGAACGCGAAGAAGGTCATCAGCGCGTAGAAGCCCAGCCGGGGACCTGCCGGGAAGTAGCGCGTCGAGTAGACCATGATGAGTCCGCCGACGCCGGTCACCAGGAGGGAGAAGAGCCAGCCGATCCCGTCCATGCGCAGGCGCAGTTCGACCCCGATCTCAGGCATCCAGGGCTGGACGAACTCGATCTCGTTCCCGGCTCCGAGGACCTGCGGGGCTTGTGCGAGGACCATCCCGGCCAGCGCCATGAGCACGACCGCGAGGGGCCATCCCGTGTCCCGGCCGAGGAAGCGGTTGAGCGGGAACACGGCGATCAGGGCGGCGGCGAGGACTAGAAGCAGTATCGGAAGTACCACGTCACCGTCATTTCAGTTTGGGGCGTCCCCCTAGTCGACACAGTGCAAAGGGGACGACCACGGCCGAATTGCCGTCGTGTGCAAGTTTTTTACGAATTATTTGGGTGTATATGTGAGCTATTGGAGAACGGCGGTTCATCGCCGCCGGTTGGCCCCAGTCCTGCCGTCGACTGTGTCTCCCCGGCCAGAGGGCGTCGGTGATGGTGCGGTGAACGCGCACCGGCGTCGCCGGAAAGGACGGTAGGAGGGGCGCACGGCTCCACCCGGTCACCACGGGTGGAACCGCTGGGCGACCGAAGGGCCGCCCAACCTCTTTGTGCCCGGAGTCTAACAAGGCTCGCACGTGGCGAAAAGCCCGTCGGGCGCTCGGGTGGCACTTACCACTAATGGCGCTCGGGACGTTTAACGCTGCGGGCAAAAGGTGAGGGCGGCCCCCGAACCGGTGTATCCGGTGGGAGGGCCGCCCTCATCTGTGCGGAACGGGGACCTTGGTCAGGATCGCTCGCCCTTTTCCGGCGAGGCGTCCTCTTGCGTAGCCGCGAGATCGTCGAACTTCGTGTCCTCCACCGGTTTCACGCCGGTCAGGTACCCGGCCCGGGCCAGGGCGTTGCCCCCGACCGCGGCCGTGGACAGCTGAATGAGCAGCGCCAGGCCGATCTTGAGCGCGTTCGCCACGCTGGGCTGGTCCAACAGCAGCCCGAGGAGCATGAGCGCCGTACCGAGGGAGGCGGCGATGGTGACACCGCTCAGCCGGGCGTAGAAGTCCCGGAGGCGCAGGAGCCCCACCGCACCCACCAGGAAGACCAGGGCGCCGGCGATCATGCACCCGGCCGCGGCCATCTGCAGGACGCTCATCGTTGACCTCCGGTGATCAGTCGGGCCAGGGACAGGGCGGCCAGGAAACCGACCAAAGCGCACACCAAGACGATGTCGACGACCAGGTCGGTGTCCAACCGGAAGCCGAGCATGACCACCAGGCCGACGAACCCGAAGAAGATCACGTCGGAGGCGGCGCCCCGGTCGGCGGCCGAAGGGCCGGTCAGGATCCGGTACGTGGCGATGGCCATGGCCAGCACGAGCGCGGCAAGGCCGATGTCGATGACGTGCATCAGTTCCGTCCTCCCTCGGCGGGGGCACCTTCGGCGGGCCCCGTACGACGGGTGACCGCGAGAATGCGGTCCTCCATCGCGTGGATGTCCTGCTGGAAGGACTCCCGGTCCGCCACGTACAGGCCGTGCACCCACAGGGTGGCGGGTTCGTGTCGTACGGACACCGTCACCGTCCCCGGGGTCAGGGAGATGAGGTTGGCCAGCATCGTGACCTCGAAGTCCGTCCGGCAGCGGACCGGGACCTCCACGAAAGCCGGAGTGGAGTCGCTTCCGGGGGTGACGATGTCCCACATCACCTGGAAGGAGGTCTTGACGATCTCCCCGCCCGCGTAGAAGGGGAACCAGAGCAGCCGTAGCGCCCACATCAGGTTGTTCATCGTCCGAGCACCGCCTCGACGTATCCGGAGGTGTCCATGAGCCCGGCGGCGGCCTGGGCGCTCAGGTCGAGCAGGACCTCAGCGCCGATACCGATGCACAGGGTGGTGGCTGTCAGGATCAGGCCCGGGACGATCAGCGCGGTGCGCACCTTCGGGAGAGTGCGCACCTCCGTGGCGGTGGAGCCGTTGGCCCCTACCGTCGCCGGTGCGTCGCCCTCTCCGTCGCCGGGTGGATCTTCCCCGGGTGGCTTGCCCCAGAACACGCCGCCCCAGATCTTCAGCATGGACATGAGCGTGATGAGGCTGACGGCGATCATGACGGCCATCGCGGTCCACTGCGCGTCTTCGACCGCCGCGAGGACCAAGGTCAGCTTGGCGACGAAGCCGGAGAAGGGCGGGAGTCCGGCCAGCGACAGCGCCGCCCCCATGAAGACCAGGGCGAGGAGGGGTTCTCGTCTGGCTATGCCGCCGAGCCGGTCCAGTGCTCCGGTGCCGTGGGTGTGTTCGATGGCGCCGGTGGAAAGGAACAGCGAGGCCTTCACGATCATGTGGTGGATCAGGTAGAAGATGCCCGCCATGAGGCCCAGTTCGGTGAACAGGGCGACGCCGAGCAGGATGTACCCGATCTGGCTGATCATGTGGAACACCAGGATCGACCGGGTCGTGCCCTCGCCGACCGCGCCCATCACACCGATGAGCATGGTGAGGGTGAAGGCCACCACCCCGATCCACAGGAATTGGGCGTCCCCGTCGAAGACCAGTGAGTACAGGCGGTAGATCGCGTAGATCGCCACCTTGGTGTGCAGCCCGGAGAACAGGGCCGTGATGGCCGGTGACGCCGACGGGTAGGTGCGTGCCAGCCAGCCGTGCACCGGCACGACCGCGGCCTTGATCGACAGGGCGAGGATGACCACGCCCATGCCGACCGCCACCATCGGTGACTCCTGGGCCGCGCCGGCGAGCTCGCCCAGGTGCACGGTCCCCGCCGCGGCGTAGACCAGGGCCACACCGGCGAGGAAGATCGTGGACGTCAGCAGGTTGACGGTGACGTAGATCCGTCCCGCCCGCAGCCTGCCGAGGGCACCGAGCATCGCCAGCAGCCCGTACGAGGGCAGCAGCATGACCTCGATGAACACGAACATGTTGAAGATGTCGCCGGTGAGCAGGGCACCGAAGACACCCGAGATCAGTACCAGGACCAGCGGTGAGAAGAAGGACTGCCGGTCGTCGCCGGTGGCGATCGCGAAGACGGAACACACCAGTGCCAGGAGCGAGGTGGTCCACAGCATCAGGGCGCTGAAGGTGTCGGCGACGAACGGGATGGATATCCCGTCCTGCCACAAGCCCACGTTGTGGGCGAGCACGGTCCCGTCGCGGGTGAGCCAGAGCAACCAGAATCCGCCGAGCAGCCCGGCGGCGCTCGGGGCGAGCAGGAGGGCGCGGCGCAGCCACAGCGGACCGCGTATCGCGGCCAGCAGCCCCGCGCCGATGAGCGGGACCCCGGCATAGAGGGGTAGCAACGCGGCGGTCATGAGGCGTCCTCGGTGTCGTCGTCGCTGCCGGAGGCGGCGAGGGTGAGCATGTAGATCGAGATCGAGAAGGCGATCACGATGGCGGTCAGCACGAAAGCCTGGGGCAGCGGATCGCCCGCCGTGGCCTCCGTGCCGAACTGGACCAGGGGCGCGTCCCGGCGGAACACCCCGCCCGCCGACATGAGCAGCAGGTTGACCGAGTGCCCCACCAGGATGAGGCCGAGGACGATGCGGACCATGCCGCGCTGGAGCATCAGGTAGACGCCTCCGGCGACCATGATGGCGATGGTGATGGCGAGGGTCATCGCTTACCTCCGGTGGTGGTGTCGTCCATGGAGGCGGAGGCCTCGTCCGAGTCGCCCGCGGGGTCCTCGCCGTTGGCCGCGCTCCGCCCCGCCTTCGGCTGCGCCGAACCGCTGGTGCCGTTGGCGGGGTCGCCGCCCCGGTCCATGCCGAGCTCGTTCAGTGCGGTGAGCAGGACACCCACGACCGCCAGGTAGACACCGATGTCGAACAGGAACGCTGTCGTGAAGTGGAAGGATCCTCCCCAGGCCAGCGGGATGTCCGCGTGCAGAGGCCTGAGGAACGAGCCGTCGACGTAACCGAGCACCCCGGACAGCGTGGCGACCAGCACACCGGCGCCGATGATGGCCGGGTAGGCCAGGCGGATGCGCGCCGCACTGTCGCTGGGTGCGGCCAAGTAGGTGAGCGCGAAGCCCATACCGCCCACGAGACCGGCGATGAAGCCGCCACCGGGCTCGTTGTGGCCGCGGAACAGCAGGTACAGCGACCAGATCACCAGGAGGGGGATCAGGAAGCGGCCGACGGTGCGCATCAGCACGGTGTTGTCGGCGGGGTTGTACGCGGCGCAGGACGTTTCCACCACCACGCGGCGCGACGAGTGGCTCGGCAGCAGGTCGCTGGAGCGGAGGACCGAGATGATGATCAGTCCCGCGACGCCCAGGACGGTGAGTTCGCCCAGGGTGTCCAACGCTCGGTAGTCCACCAGGATCGTGTTGACCACGTTGGTGCCGCCGGTGTCCGCCGGGGCGTTGTTGAGGAAGTACTCGGCAGCGGGAGAGAGTTCGCGGCGCCCGGTGAGCGCGAAGGCGGCCACACCGGCACACAGCCCCGCGCCGATCGCGATAGCGGCGGTCAGAACCGTGCGGCGCTTCTTCACCGAGTGGAACCGTCGGGGCAGGCGCCGCAGTACCAGTACGGCCACGACGACCGTCAGAATCTCCACCAGGAGCTGGGTGAGCGCGACGTCGAAGGCGCCCAGGAAGAACAGCCACAGCGCGACGGTGAACCCGGCCACGCCGACCAGGGCCAGCCCGGCCATGCGGGAGCGGGTGACCACAGCGGCGCCGACGGCCACGGCCATCAGGCCCACGAGGAGCCAGTCCAGGCCCAGCGCGGTCTGCCCGGCCTGCGGCGGCACGTCCAGGCCGACCACCGCGACCACCGCGGCCAGCGCGATGATGAGGACGACCGGTATACCCAGGTGGAAGGCGGGGGCGTCGGTCCGGGTGAGGTCGCCGGTCCGTTTCCCGGCCCGGATGATCCCGTCGTACACGGCCTCGAACACGCTCACCCCGGTGACCGGTACCAAGGTGCGCCCGGCCAGGGCTTCGCCGGAGCGGCTCCGCCAGGCCAGCAAGGCACCCAGGCCGACAGCCAGGGCCGACATGCCGAGCGCGGCGTTGAAGCCGTGCCACAGCAGCAGGTGGGCGTCGGCGGACTGGTGGGTGGCGTTCGCGGCCACTTCGTTGACCAGCGGGTCCAGAACCGGGACGGTCAGCCCGAGGAGGAGGCCGCCGAGGGCGGCCGTGATCGCGGGAAGCCAGAAGCTGGAGCGCGCTTCGGTGGGGGGCTGTTCCTCCTCTTCGCTCCGGGCGCTGCCCCAGAAGGTCCCGTACACGAACCGGAACGAGTACGCGAAGGTGACGGCCGCCGCGCCGACCGCGACCGCCCCGGCCAGCGGGCCGAACCACACAGGGCCGGGGGCGCCCAGGAGGGCCTCGAAGAGGTTCTCCTTGCTGACGAAGCCGAGCAGGGGCGGGATACCCGCCATGGACAGCGCGGACAGGGCCGCCACGATCGCGGTGACCGGCATCCGCGTGCGCAGACCGCCGAGCTGGCGCAGGTCGCGGGTGCCGGTCTGGTGGTCTACCAAGCCGACCACCATGAACAGCGCGGACTTGAACAGGGCGTGCGCGACGGTGTGCACGGCCGCGGCGACCAAGGCGGCGGGGGTACCTACACCGATGACGGCGACGAGGAAGCCCAGCTGGCTGACCGTGGAGAAGGCGGCGAGCTTCTTGAGGTCGTGCTGTTGCAGGGCGAAGACCGCGCCGATCACCGCGGTGGTCAGACCGAAGGTGATGAGGAGGGTGTTCCACAGCAGCAGGTCGCCGAAGGCAGGGGTGAACCGCATAGCCAGGTAGATCCCGGCCTTCACCATCGCGGCCGCGTGCAGGTAGGCGCTGACCGGCGTGCTGGCCGCCATGGCGTCCGGCAGCCAGTAGTGGAAGGGGAACTGCGCGGACTTCGTGAACACGGCCACGGCGACGAGCACCGCGATCAGAGAGGCGAACCCGGTGTCCTGGGTCCAGGACGGGTCCGACAGGATCGCGCTGAGCTGGGTGGTTCCGGTGCGTGCGATGAGCAGCACCGCCGCCGCGAGCAGCGCGAGCCCGCCCATGGCGGTGAGGAGGAAGGTCCGGATCGCCGGGCGGCTGGCCGTCACCCCGGAGAGGCCGATCAGGTAGAACGACGCGATCGTGGTGAGCTCCCAGAACACGAAGAGCAGCACGACGTCGTCGGCCAGCACGAGTCCCGTCATCGCCGCGGCGAAGAGGGTCATCAGGAAGTAGAAGCCGAGCCGACGCCCGGGCGGGAAGTACCGGGTCGAGTACGCCATGATGAGCGCGCCGATCCCGGTGACCAGCATGGTGAACAGCCAGCCGAGGCCGTCCATCCGCAGGTGGAGCTCGACTCCGATCCGCGGCATCCACGGTTGGGAGTGCTCCAATGGGACACCTGAGCCCAGGACCTGCGGGGCCTGGGCGGCCACCAGCGCGGTCAGGGCCAGGAAGACCAGGGCGATCGGCCAACCGGCGTTACGCCCCAGCAGCCTGTCCAGTAAAGGGGTGCTCGCCACGGTCACGGCGAGCACGATGAGGAGAAGCAGCAGCACCACGCCACTGTCCTTTCAAGGGCTGGCGCCGCACGCATCACGGACCGGGTGCCGCTGGGGCTGTCGTTTCGGTGCGCGGGCGACGCAGATGGGAGCGGTTGAAGGAGGGGCTCGGGGGAGAGCCGTCAACCGGGTCCGGGCGGGCAGGCGCTGAGCTCGCCGTGGGCGTTGGTGCCCCAGGACGTGGTGTAGCCGTTGGTGCCGTGCGGGCGGGGGTTGCCGACCGGGAGCTTGTGTCGCTCACCGAAACGGGTTCGGCGTTGTGAACGTGAGGGGGCAGTGCTGGTCGGGCTCATGACGTGTGCTCCGGACATAGTTCGGCTGGGTCGCCGACCAGTCTTCCCGGCACACCTGTGGCGCATGTGGCGCCGCGCCTATGTTCGCTGATGGTGGTGCTTATGTCCACTTCAGCGCGTCTCTTTACCTTGGCTTTGGGGGCTCTGACAATCAATGGCTACTCCATACTGTATACAAAAGTTGTGCGGATGAACACACCCGACTTGAAGGGTCGCGTGATCAGGCGAAGGCATGATGAAACGTGGTCCTTGCGTGGTCCGGTCTGAACCAGCCCCACAGGTGTAGAGTTCTGTGGGGTGTGCCGGGAAGACTGGTCGGCGAAGGTGTTCTCTCCTACTCGAAACCAGGTGCCCCATGCCGGAGACCGCCCTGCGGGGTGCGCGTGTTTACCGTTCAGATTCCGCTGAGCGGGCCGTCCGCGGATGGTGCCGGGATCGGCTCGACGAGCATGCGGATCTTGCGGATGTGTCTGAGATCACCAGTGCCATCGGCCCGACCCGTGCGGTTCGGTTTCCGGGCGGGTCAGGGGCCCCGGTGGTGTTCCTCAGCGGTACCAACTTCAACAGTGCCCTCAGTGCCAGCTCCGCGTCCGTGATGTGTCCGGACCGCGAGGTAGTTCTGATCGACCTGCCCGGGCAGCCGGGCCTGAGCTGCGGCCTCCGCCCGAAGGCCCAGCGCGCGGCGGCCTACGGGGCGTGGTTCGAAGAGGTCCTTCCCAAGCTCGTGGACCGGCCAGCGATCGTCCTTGGCCACTCCCTGGGCGCCGCCGTGGCTCTCGCCTCGAAACCGTCTCCGCTGGTGCGGGGGATGGTGCTGGTCGGACCTGCGGGACTGACCGGTGCCGCCATGTCCTCCGAGCTGATGCGGGCGTCCCTGCCCTGGATGATCGGCCCGCGCGATGACAAGAGCACGCGGTTGCTGAATTTCATGAGCGGGCCCAGCTTCCAGTACCCGGTCCATCCTCTTGCGGGGTGGATGACGATGGTCGGCAAGTACTGCCGGACCAGCTTGGCCCCCGGTCCGCTCCCGGTGGAGTCGCTGCTGCCGTGGCAGAAACGGAACGTCACCGTGGCCACGGGTTCCGACGACGTGTTCTTTTCCTCCGCCCGCCTGCACGGCCCCGCCCGGCGGTTCCTGGACACCGACGTCCATGTCATGGAGGGCGCCGGGCACCTGGCCCCCTATGAATTCCCGGATGAGGTCGCCGAGCTGGTCCGCCGTGCTGAGGCTGTGGGGTAGTCACTCCCTAAATCGGAAAGTCACGGGCTGCTCAGAGAGTCACAGACCAGGTAATTGCTGGGTGGGTCCACTGGGCTGGGCTCGCTGGAGGTACTGGGTCTGCTGGGCTGGGCTCGCTTGGGTATCGGGGCCGTGGGGTAGTGGGTCCGTGGTCTTGTGCGGGTGGTTCTCCCCCGTTTCCTGCCGCTTGATGGTGGCCGTCTCCGCTGCGCGCGTCAAGGTCGTCGCCGTCGAAGCGCTGGCGCGCTATCGAAGGGCGCTCCACCTTGACCCGCTTCGCTACGACGGCGGGTTGGCGGCTATCAGGAACGGGGGAGGTGTGGTCGGGGTGGCGACGGGCCCTTCGGGCCCGAAGGGCCCCGGAGGGCCAACGGCACAAGCACGGCCTGGCGGCCGTCAACCGCCACTCCGCCGGCGGGTGACGGGCCGGGTGTCGCGGCCGGTCAATCTCTGCTGCGAACCCCGAACGGCACGGCCTTCGGCCGGTTGGGCCACTTCGCCGGCGCTGAACGGTTGCGGGTGTCGCGGCTGGTCCATGAGCCTTTCCGGGCAAGCTGTCGTGACTCAGTGTGATGCCTTGCAGTGCCTGTCCACCCGCCCGCCCTAGAACAGACGTAAGGCCCCTGGTAGAAGAGTTCTCGCCAAAGAACAGCCCTTCACCAA